>NZ_FMYP01000004.1:0-49853 GCF_900096565.1 Williamwhitmania taraxaci | reverse complement strand
TTGCACAAACCCTTGGAACTTTACATCCGATTTAGTTACCGCAAACACCACCCTTTACGCCAAATGGAATATCAACAGTTATACGGTTACATTCGATTCGCAGGGGGGTAGTGCAGTAGCATCAAAAGCAACAAATTACAATACAACAATCTCTGCTCCATCCAACCCAACCCGCACCGGATACACCTTTGGTGGATGGTACAAGGAAACTGCGTGCACCAATGCTTGGAACTTTACAACAGACAAAATAACATTAAACACAACGCTATACGCTAAGTGGACAATCAACACCTTTACCATTACATTCAACACCCAGAGTGGAAGCTCAATTGCAAATGCTACGGTAAACTATAATGCTACGGTTATCCGCCCAGCCGACCCAACCCTCACCGGATACACCTTTGGTGGATGGTACAAGGATGCTGCTTGCACGAATGCTTGGAATTTTACCTCCGACAAGGTAACTGCAAACACAACGCTATACGCTAAGTGGAATATTAACAGCTATACGGTTACGTTCAATTCGCAGGGGGGCGATATTATCGCCAATATCAATGCAAACTACAATACGACTATAACAATACCAGTTGCGCCAACCCGCATGGGCTACACATTTAACGGTTGGTACAAGGAAACAGCATGCACCAATGCTTGGAACTTTGCAACCGATAAGATAACTGCAAACACAACGCTATTTGCCAAGTGGACGATAAACACCTACACCGTTACGTTTAACTCCGATGGAGGCACACCTGTTTCGAGCATCACTACCAATTACTTCACAAAAATAGGCGAGCCAACGCCTCCTTCTAAAGCGGGTTATACGTTCGATGGATGGTACCAGAATTTATCGGATGCCTTCAGCTTCAATTTCAGCTTATACTTTATAACAAGCAACCTGACTCTTACCGCCAAGTGGACTCCTATCACCTACGGCGTTAGTTTCTACTCTGAGGGAATTTCAATAAACTACCGTGGGGTAGAGTATAACACTACCATTACAAATAAACCTGAAGACCCAACAAGAACGGGCTACATTTTTAACGGCTGGTATAAGGAGGCAACTTTCATTAACCTTTGGAACTTCGCTACTGATAAGGTAATGTCAACCATGTCGCTCTATGCAAAGTGGACAGCATTAACATATAAGGTTAGTTACGATTCGCAAGGAGGCACAACTGTACCCGCAATTACGGTAAACCATGGTACCAAGATATCAGAGCCAACACCTCCCACACGAAAGGGATATACCCTAAAGGGATGGTACAATCAACCTACCAATGGCTTTATCTTCTTTTTCGATTACACCCAAGTAACTGCAGATATTACCCTATACGCACACTGGATGCTAAACACCTATACTATCACGTTTGATTCAAAGGGAGGCACATCGGTCAATAGCCAAACGGCCGAATACAACTCAACCATCTACGCTCCCACAAATCCAACACGTGCAGGTTATACGTTTGATGGTTGGTTTAAGGAAGAGGCGCTAACATCGGCTTGGAACTTTGCAACGGATGTTGTATCGGATAATGCGACTCTTTATGCTAAATGGAATGCGGTTGTATACACTGTAATATTCAATTCACAAGGAGGCAGTTCAGTTAGCAATATGAATGCAAACCATGGCACACTGCTGACCCGTCCAGCAGATCCAACCCGCACTGGATATACCTTTGCTGGTTGGTATATAGATGCAAGCTGCACCACCGCTTGGAACTTCGCAACTGATGTGGTAACTAAGGCAACAATGCTCTATGCTAAATGGAATATAAACACCTACACCGTAAGTTTTAACTCTCAGGGAGGCAGTATCATTGCTGATGTTACTTGTGATTATAACAATACAATAGCTGAGCCTATAGCACCAACGAGAACCGGTTATACTTTTGCAGGATGGTACAAAGAATACAACTATATTACTGCTTGGAATTTCGCTACAGATCTTGTATCCAACAATACAACGCTTTATGCCAAGTGGTCTATAAATATCTACACCGTTAACTTCGATTCTCAGGGAGGTAATGCAATTGCAAGCATAAGTGCTACCTACAACACAACAATTTCAGCACCAACACCTCCTACCAAAACCGGTTACAAATTTGCGGGTTGGTATAAGGAAACTGCTTGCACCAACGCCTGGCTGTTTGCGACGGATTTAGTAACAGTAAATATGTCACTTTATGCTAAGTGGGATTTGAGTAATTCCATAAACTCCACATCTACCGAAGATTTTAGGCTATATCCGAATCCAGCGGATGATTTTGTAACGTTGGAGGGAAGCAATATGAAACAAGCCTCAATTTTCAACCTTATGGGAACAATGATTATGCAACTAGACATAAAAGGAAACGACACCACGACTATTAATGTAAGTAAATTAATGTCTGGTAACTACTTCATTTATGTAAAAACGAATGATGGCAGAGTTAGAATACTTAAGATGCTAAAATTATAAGCATATCCTAGGTTATATTTTCGAGTTCAGAAAATAACATAAATTTAGAAGAGAGGTTGACGTGTTCAACCTCTCTTCTTTTTTGATACAAAGTTGATACCGAATAAATATAACTATTGTAGTAGATACATGTTGCTTTAACAACTCTTTAATCACACCCTCATCAAAAGAGAAAAATGCTATATTGTGGGGGAATGTAGAGCATAAAAACAATTCACACTATGAAAACAATCGGACTAATAGGCGGTATGAGCTGGGAATCGTCGGTGGAATACTACCGCATTATAAATCAAACCACAAAAGAGCAGCTGGGTGGATTGCATTCGGCACCAATCGTAATGTATTCGGTGGAATTTGATGAAATTGTAAAGTTGCAGCACGAAGGCAAGTGGGACGAACTTACAGCCATTATGATGGATGCGGCACAACGCCTCGAGCGGGCCGGAGCCGAGCTGATTGTTATTTGCACCAACACCATGCACAAGATGGCCGCAGAGGTCGAAAACGCAACCGCCCTACCCCTGCTCCATATTGCCGATGCAACGGCTGTGCAAATCAAGGCGAAGCAGTTAAAAACGGTAGCGCTGCTCGGCACAAAGTTTACCATGGAGCAGGATTTTTATAAAGGAAGACTTGCCGAAAAACATGGATTGAACGTGATTATTCCAACCACCGAGGATAGGGAAATTGTTCACAGCATCATTTACAACGAGCTGTGCCAGGGCACAATTCTCGAAAGTTCAAAGAATGAATATTTGCGCATCATTCAAGATTTAGTGAACCGCGGAGCCGAAGGAATAATACTAGGATGCACTGAGATACCACTCCTCGTTAAGCAGACCGATGTGGCCGTTCCAATTTTCGATACCACTACCATCCATGCGCAGGAAGCAGTAAGAATGGCACTTTCCATTTAACGTCAATACGGTACCATTAGCGAGTAGCAAGCGTAGAGCATATAATGTAAGATCAAATGAGGTTATTCCATCTGCACAAGAACTGTTGTAAAACCAGCAAAATAAAATGAGCTATTGCCAATTGATTCGTTAGGAAATTAGAATAAAAACCACCACATTGTAATCTACTTTTATTACTGAAACGTGTATTTGCTGAAACTATAAACCGCTAATAGTTCAAGGCCTATGATACAACGACTACTTGCAATTTCATTACTGCTGCTGGTTAGTGCCAATCTTTCGGCTCAACCGGTAAGCGATTTCCTGAAGCAGCAACTTCAAATAACCCCACACAAAAAACAGCTATCGCTACTCTTAGAAATTTCCTTAAAAGAGCGGCTTTCCGGAAGCATGGATACAGCCATTTGCTATGCTGAAGCGGCCTTTGAATTAGCAGAATCAATGGATTCACTGCATCGAATGGGAACGGCGCTCAACAGTTTAGGTGCATGCTATTCTAGAAAAGGGTTGGTTAAACTTGCTCTAGACAATTACTCCCAAGCATTAGAAATTCAGGAAAAGTTAGACGATCAAAAAGGCCTCCAGATCTCCTATAATGGTATGGGGGTTTTGTTTCTAAATAACGGGAATTCCGACAAGGCCCTTAATTTTCTGCACAAGGGTTTAGAAATTAGTAAGAAAATTAAAGATAGCGTAATGGTAGCCATGCAGCTCTACAACATAGGGCTGATAAGCTACTCGAGTGAGGAATACGACAATGCCCTTGCCAAGTTTGAGGAAGCCCTTCGCTACGGAAAAACGCCCAAAGCCAAGCGAACCGTGGCATACATTATGGGAACACAGGGAAGTATATTATCGGAAAAACAATTCTACAAAACGGCATTGAGTTTCTTCGAACGAAGCCAAAAGTTGATGCTGGAACTAAATGAATCAATTGGTATTTCCTCCAACTATCAGAGCATGGGGAAAGTATACCTGCAATTAAAAGACTACCCGAAGGCACTACAAATGAATAAGGAAGCACTAAAAATTAGGGAAAAGAGTGGCTACACAATAGGGATGATTAACTCATATAATAACCTGTCGACCATACTTATTGACATGGGCAACTATTCCGAAGCGCGAATCTATGCCATAAAAGCGTATGACCTTTCAACTCGGCTGCAACAAGGTGATTCAAAGGTAACAGCCATTGAAAACTTATTCTATATCGAATCGCAAGAAGGAAATTGCAAAAAAGCCCTGAACTACTATCACCAAATGGCACAGCTCAAGGATAGTCTCAGCACCGAGAAGACCACCCGAAACAGAATTCAAATCGAGTTGAACTACGACTTCGACAGAAAGTTGAAATTAAGGAAGTTGGAGCAAGAACAAAAAGACATGCTCACTGCCGAAAGAATAAAAAACGAGAAGCAATTATCCTATATCCTTGTGGGGTTGGAGTTTCTCTCAATAGCCTTTGCGCTGTTTTTCTTGCTCAACTCACGGCGCCGTCGCCGAGATAATCTGCGCCTTATGAGGCAGCAGGAAGAAATTCTAAATCAGAAGCAGAAATTAGAGATGCAGCATCACCATGCACTCATTCAGCAAAAGGAGATAAACGACTCCATTTGCTACGCCCAGCGTATTCAGAATGCCCTTTTTCCACAAAGCACACCCTGCAAAACGTTTCCGGGAGCTTTCGCCTTTTTACAACCAAAAAACACGATTGGAGGGGACTTTTTCTGGGTGGTTGAGATCGGGCAATTCAAAGTTGCAGCCGTAGTCGACTGTACCGGACATGGGGTTCCTGGTGGGTTTATGAGCATCTTGGGCATTAACTTCATGAACGATATCGTTGTCCGGAATAAAATTCTTGATGCCGCTCAAGTTCTGCAGGAAATGCGCCACAGAATAATTGAGGCACTCCATCAATCGGAACTTACTCTTTACTCCAACGACGGCATGGATATGTCTCTTTGCATCTTCGACACCAAAACCAACATTATCGATTTTGCATCCGCTAATGGAAAAGCCCTTCTTTATAAACAGAATAATGAAGAGTCTTTTGAAACCCTAGCCGTAGACAGAATGCCCGTTTGCTACTATGTGCGAAACGAACCTTTCTCCTCCATTAAGATAAAGGTTGACCCTGGAGATATTCTATTTATGTATACCGATGGGATTACCGATCAATATGGAGGTGATGGGCGGCAACGAAAATTAGGCAAAGACCTCCTCCAAGAAATGCTTATTCAGGTTCTGAATACAGCTCCTTCGAAACAAGAAAAATTAGTAAGCCAACTGGTAAATAACTACAAGGGGAGTAATATACAGTACGACGACATGCTACTACTCAGCATTCCATTTTAGGGTGAAAAAAGTTGGTTAAAAGTGAGAAGTTAAAGGAAGTTTACGCAACAAGGATACGACTAACGCTCTGTAATTATACAAATAAGATCGTATCTGCTACCATCATAAACACATAAATCACTAAATACCATTTCCAATCCAGGCTTTCAGTTTGGGAAGCATCTGATCAAACTCACGCTGGGCTGTATAGTAGAGTGCCTCCAACTTTTCGGGATTATTCTCGGTTCGTGAAACAGTAGGTGGTTCCTGCGGGCGAATAATAAAAACTCGTCCTTCAATTTCGAGCGCATCCAACCTATCGAGCATGGCGTTATACCTTTCGGCGCGGGTAGCCAGCGCCTCCACCAGGTGAGGATAGTTTCGATAGGTTGCCCTTACAAGTCTAGTAAAGCGCGATGGACTTTTCCTGTAGCCTGCATTTCGAGTAAGTATTACCACGGCCCTACTGTAGCCATCGGCAAAAGCCTGATCGAGCGGGATTGATTCCGAAATACCCCCATCCATATAGTATTGATTGTCGATGGTAATCTTTTGGGCAATAAATGGCAATGCAGAGGAGGCCGAAAGCAACGCCTTGAAACCATCGGGTGAGAGTCCGTTTCCATCACGAAATTCCGCAGCCCCGGTGGCGCAGTTGGTTATTCCAATCCTTAGTCGAGTGGAAGAATCCCGAAATGCATCGTAATCAAATAGCACATGCTTCTGGGGCACCTCCTTGTATATAAATTCCCAATCGAAGAAAGTGCGTTTTCGGATAAAGTTCATAAACCCAAAGTAGCGTGGATCGGCGGTAAACCGTCGATTAACCTCTAGGTTTCGTCCGTGCTGGCGCGACACATAGGAAACGGCGTAAGCCGCCCCAGCCGATACACCTATGGCATATCCAAAATTCATCCGATGCTCCAGAAAGCGATCCAGTATCCCGGCAGTATACATACCCCTAAAACCACCGCCCTCCAAAACCAAAGGAGTGGATGCACAAACATCAATATTATTGGTGGTTTTCCGATTTAATTCGTCCATGATTCACTACAAATTGTAACTACAAAATTAACAAAACAAATAAAATGTGGCGTAGTTCATAACCATTTATTTCCGCTATAAAAAAGATCCATACTAAAAGCCTTGATAAGTACGCTATTATCATTTAATTTTATCATTCCTACACGATTATCAAAAATATATTTTCCGTTTATCAAAAAAAGTTGTAATTTGTATTGCCAATTGATCATGATTCACACTATCAATCCTTTATAAATACAGTAAAAATCATCCAAATAGAGAATTGACCATGAAAGAAGACACAATCATCTCTTACTTCAACATTTCTTGGCTTTCAGAATTTGATGGACCGGGAAAAAGAATCGTTGTTTACCTTCAAGGATGCCAATTGGATTGTGCTTGGTGTCATTCACCCCAATCTCAGCCATCAAAAAGTCCGCTACTATTCTTCAATCAGTTTTGCATTGGATGCCATCGATGTGAATCGGCCTGTAAAAATAATGGACATATCTTTGTAAATGGAGGTCACTTCATCAACCGACAACACTGCACCGGTTGTGGCAGCTGCGTTGAAGCATGCCCCAACTCCTCCTGCAACCGAAACACTGGTGCCCTGCAATTACCAACAAAGAAGGTAGAGGTATCCTCGCTCTTTAAAATGCTCAAACCACAACTTGAGTTGGTAAAGAATTCCGGTGGCATTACGTTTAGTGGAGGCGAACCATTGCTTCAGTCTGGAGCGTTAGCAATGCTGGCCAAACTATGTAAGGACATGGGCATTCATACCGCCGTGGAAACCTCGGGAATAGTTGAAATTGCTGATGCAGATAAGCTTCTTCCGTATGTTGATACCTGGCTGGTTGGTTTTCGGTTGCATCAGGGAATCAACAAGGAGCCATCGCCAGAAATGGAAAGCATTACCTACAAATTTCTCTCGCACATTTCTAAAAAAGAGGGCATCGAAATCATTGGGCGAATCCCGGTTATACCCGGTTATACCAACAACGACGATTACCTCACAAAGGTAAAAGAGTTAATGGACGAATTCCCCGTAAATAGGTTAGAATTACTTCCACATAATCCAGAAAGTGCCCATTACTACAAGGCCATGGGAATAAAACCAATAATCCCCTACAATAAAGAGCTCGCCGAATCGACCTACCGATACATGAAAGAATCTCTCGAAATCGCTATCCTTTCGTAATATATCTAACTAATCCTTATGACCATGCAACAAAAAATCAGCCCAAGAATTGAGAACCTAAGAAACAGATTAATGCTCCGTGCATTTTCCGATCGTTCAGGAGAATGGATCAACAAGCAGAAACTACCCGACATTGCCGTGCTGCACCCCAACGAGCATGTTATTGTGCGCCGGGCATATGCTATTGATGCGATGCTCGTAGCTATTTGCGATGCTAAAAAGTTTGGAAACGCCCACACCTTCGAACTCGAAGAGGGCGATCTACTGGCGGGAACCATTCCCATGGGATCAAATGGGCTTGGAAAGGTTTTTCCCAACTACCTAACTACTGAAGAGTTAAGAATTGGATCAATCACCAACAAAACTGAAATGGCCCTGCTCGGCCATAACTCTATCAACTACGAAAAGTTACTAAAACACGGTCTTAAGCACATTATCCACTTCTGCGAGGAGAAGCTAAAACCAAAACTGCGTGGAAGCATTGAAGATGCCTACGACAAGGATGCTTTTTACACCTCGGTGATCATTTCCTGTCAGGCGGTAATAGACTACGCACACCGATTTGCAGCCCTTGCAAAGAAAAATGCCGACAGCTGCACCGACCCAACGCGCAAGCTGGAGCTGCTGGAGATATCGCGCATTTGCAATAAGGTGCCTGAGCAACCTGCCGAAACATTCTACGAAGCTATCCATAGCATTTGGCTTATGCATTGCAGCCTCCATTCTACCATGGATTTTATGTCACTTGGGCGGCTCGATCAAGTTCTAAATCCCTATCTTAAGAACGAGCCCAACAAGGAGTTTGCCCGCGAACTAATGGAGAATTTCATTATAAAAGCGGCCGGACGAATTAACCTTACAACCCAGTATCTGGAAAAACAAGATCACATGGATTATAACGCAGCCCTAGGTATCCACTCCTACTATATAGATCAACGGGCCGCAATAAATAACTTCCTCCAGAATGTGATCATTGGAGGCAAATTACCCAATGGAAAAGATGCCACCAACCCTTGCACCTACTTAATACTAGATGCGTTTCGCAACGTAAATCTATCCACTCCTGGAATTTATGTCAGGCTGCATAAGGATAGTCCAACGGAACTATTTCAGGCAGTTAGTGATGCGTTGAAGGAGACAAAGAATCTTCCATCAATCCTCAACGATGATGTAATGATTCCTGCCATGTTCAGCGCACTCGCGGATAGGGAAAAGAATACGACTAAGCTAAAAAAATATCAAGAACTGGCCAATGACTACTGTGTAGATGGCTGTTGGGAACCAATTCTCAACGGACTTAGCGAGTGGACATTCGGCATGATAAACGGGCTGACCATACTCGAGTGCACCCTAAATAAAGGTGCAACACTGAACCCCAACCCATCACTGCTGCGGGGGCAAAAATTGAGCATCGACACCGGCTCGCTAACGAGTTTTGCCAACCTAAAAACAGCCCTAACTGAGCAAATACAGTTCTTTGTGGACCAATCGGCTCTGGCCATGTATCTTTACTACATGACTACCGAGTTTGTGGTTCCATCGCCATTGGTTTCGGCTCTCTTTGGAACCTGCCTCGAAAAAGGACGCGACAAATCGTGGGGCGGTGCCGAATACAACCTTGGTGGAACCATAGTAGGCGGGGTTCCCGACATGGTGAATACCATTGCCGCTATTAAGAAATGGGTTTTTGACAAGGAAAAATATCAGATGCAAGATGTAATCAATGCCCTCAAATACAATTTCAAACCCATCGATTCACACAACATCTTAACCAAGAATTTATACGAATCTATTCAGATCGACTTTAACACCAATAGCCCGCAATTTGGTAATACCAGCGATGTAGAGGATATCACAAAGTTTATTCTCGATGAAGTCTACAAAGCGGTTAAAAAATCAAAACTATTAGCAGACAAGGTATTCCTAGATGAAAAAGGCGATAGCGATCCTCAAATATGGGCGTTAAGGGCGATTGCCGGATATTACGGAAAATCACTTCAATCCACCCTGCCTGAATTTGACCTGAAATTCACCGTTGGCTTTGGCACCTTTGAACAGTATAACTGGCAAGGAGCCGGCAACGCAGCCTCCGCTGGTAGAAGCGCTGGAGCACCTTTGGCACCCAACTTCACGCCTACATCTGGAACATGGCATACCCCAGCTGCCTATTTGCTTGAATCGTTTGAGAGGTTAAACCTCGATAGGTTTGCAGCCGGTATCATTACCGATGTTTGCCTCGAGAGTGATGCACTCCTCGAAGATTTCCTACGGATATTTATTAATAAAAGAGGCGGAATGCTCACCATCACCATCGCCTCAACCCAATATCAGGAAATCTATGAAATTGCAAAAACTATAAGTCATCTCGAACAACCAACGGTTGCAGCCGAAAAGTTGCTCAAGTATGCCGACATAGTGGTTCGCGTAGGTGGATGGAATGCTCCATTTATAACACTCCCGCTTTCGCATATGGAAAACTATGTCAATCGCCCTGTAACACCCCTAAGTTAATATTCACAGCCCAACGAATGCTAGGTGGAGTAACCATACTCCATCTAACTAATCGTTCGAATCCTAAAACTACAAACTATGAAAAATCACAAGCTATCAGTGCTGCTTTTTGCTGCAATAGTTACGCTTCTTACCCCAGGTTGCACCCAGAAAGCCGACAATACCGATCCGCTTCCATCGTGGAAGCAAACCGAGATGAAGAAATCGATCACCGACTACGTTGCCGTAGCAGTTGAGAAAATACCGATTGAAGATCGTATTGCCGTATTCGATTTGGATGGAACCCTTGCCTGTGAAACGCCGCTATGGGGCGAAATGTATTGCGCCGTAGCCAATCTTAATTTGCAAAGCGAAAAAAATCCTACGCTGCTAAACGATACCGCGTATAAGTATGCCAAAGCGCTGGGTATAAACCCAGCCGACACATCCATTACCAACCACTGGGCGGGAAAGAACTTCAACTATGTTGACTCCATGGTGTGGAAAGCCTTTGCCGGAGTAGACAACGAGAAATACGTGGAGTTCTGCAAAAACTATCTCGGTACAGCCAAGAGTATAGACTATAAAATGCCGCTGGCCAAAATGTTCTACCAACCAATGGTTGAGCTGCTCAATTTCTTAAAGGCAAACGACTTTACCGTTTACGTGGTATCGGGTTCGATGCAGGGAATGCTGTGGGGGCTTTGTCCGGATCAAATTGGCTTCGACCGCGCCCACCTTATTGGCACCTGGCAGCAGATGAGTCCGGTATATACCTCAAACAGCAATACCCAGTTCATCCTTCAAAACAGTATATACTCGCCCAAGGACGATAAGAATGGGAAATCGCTAAACATCTACCACCAGATAGGGAAAACACCCGTGTTTGCGTTTGGCAACACCACCGGCGACTTTGGCATGTTTCACCTAACCTCTACCAGCACGTATCCACACGCGGCCTACCTGCTCAACCACGACGATACCACACGCGAGTATGCCTACCCTCCATACCACGGAACCGCTGATTTGGGCTGGCGCGATTCGCTAACCAACAACGGTTGGAACCTGGTAAACATGAAGGAGAACTTCGAAACCGTTTGGATGAAATAGCTAAGCCGTATGCTTCGGACTACACAAAATAAAAACCATTCCACCTAATCTTTTTCTAATGAAAAAAGGATATCATGGAAAGATCCTATGGATCGACCTTACCGCTAAAACGCATAGAGAAGAAGTAATTGACGATAAAACCTACGAGCTATTCCTTGGAGGGTATGGCCTTGCATCGAAGATAATCTTCGACCACCAAAAGCCAAAGCTGCCGCCACTTCACCCCGACAATATTCTGGGTATTATGAGTGGTTTGCTCACCAACGGTAGAGCCGTTTTCAACGGGCGTTGGATGCTGGCAGGAAGAAGTCCGCTCACCGGCACCTGGGGCGATGCCAATAGTGGCGGTGACTTTGCACCTGCCATTAAAAATTCCGGCTACGATGGCTTCTTCATCACAGGAAAAAGTGCTGCGCCTGTTTACCTGCTCATTAACGACAGCAAAGTTGAGATCCTCGATGCCCATGACTTGTGGATGAAGAAAGATGCGGTGGAGACCGAATCGTTCCTAAAAACCCGACATGGTGCCGACTATAAGGCAATCACAATAGGCGCCGGAGGAGAGCATCTATCCCTAATATCAGGAGTAGTAAACGCTAAAGGCCGACTTGCCGGACGAAGCGGTTTTGGAGCACTAATGGGATCAAAGAATCTCAAAGCAATATGTGTAAAAGGATCGCATGAGATGGTTGTTCACGATTCCGATGCAGTTTGGAATAGCACCTCCACCTTTCTTACCGATCTTGTAAACAACCTCAACGATTTTGGCAAAACCATGAAGAACAGTGGAACTGCCGGCACGTTGACCGATTCAGCTGAGAGCGGTGATTCCCCGGTAAAAAACTGGGTTGGTGTTGGAACAATCGACTTTCCCGAATCAATGGCCAACAAAATCAATGCATTCGATGTCACCAAGTATGAGGTGGAGAAGTATGCCTGCTACGGCTGTCCATTTGGATGCGGCGGCATTTGTGAACTGCCCGGCAAGAAGCTCCTAAAAGAGACCCACCGCCCCGAATACGAAACGCTCTGCGGTTTTGGCGTTCAGCTAATCAACGATAACGTGGAGAGCATTTTCATGGCCAACGAGCTATGCAATCGTGCCGGCGTGGATTCCATCAGCTGCGCCACTACCCTCAACTGGGCCTTCGAAGCCTACGAAAAAGGATTCATCACCCTGAAGCAAACTGGCGGTATTCCCTTGGAGTGGGGCAACGCCGATTCGGTGGTAAAAATGGTGGATCAAATGGTGAATAACCATGGATTTGGAAAGAATCTAAAGGATGGCGTGAGGCAGGCTGTGATAAATCTTGGGATACCCCAAATGGAATCGGCAGCCATGCACGTGCATGGACAGGAACTCCCCATGCACGACTCTAGGAATACGGAGGGTGGGCTAAGCTTAGGCATTGGCTACGAAGTGGAGCCTACTCCCGGCCGACACACCAGCACCTTCTCTGGCATCGATGAGTATATCGAAAAGGAGCAAAAGGATGAGGCAAAGCTGCAGAGAACCCTCAATAGACATTTTGGAAAAAAGAAGCTGCAATCGAAGTACACAATCAACGACCAAATATCCTCACCCGATCTTGGCACTACGCTTAAGAATGGAAGTTGCGCCGAGGATATTATTAACGCCCTAGGTCTTTGCAACTTTGGGTTCTACCTTGGCCCTATGGTTCCCTTTGTGGAGTGGATTAATGGTACCACCGGTTGGAAGCTTTCCCTCGACGACTGCCTAACCATCGGTCAGCGGATCAAAACTGTGCGCCATGCCTTCAATATTCGGGAGGGCATTGATATGTCCAAGATGCGTATGCCCGAGCGAGCCCGCGGAAATCCAACGCTAACCCAAGGGCCCAACGCCTATAGCCCCAACGTGCTAATGTGGGATGATGCCAAGGCAGCCTACTTCACCGCCATGGGCTGGGACCCTACCACAACCAAACCGCTGGAGGCCACACTCGATAAACTCAACCTTCCCACCGTGAAACACCAGCTTTACGGTAATTAGGATTAAAAAGCGGTTGTAGTGCATTAGCGCTACAACCGCTTCTAATTCCGATGCATAATTGACTATATGCATTCTAATCGGGCTACCCATTCGTTAAAACGAGGACATTTGGCTCGGATTCTGTTAAGACCGATCTCTCCTGCTAATAGTGAGCCATATACTACCTTATCATACCCCTTTATAATTTTCATCAACCTCTTCGATGGTGCGGTGTCTCTGCTATCATTAATCATCTCGGGGTTGGGGTGCTTATCTATTGTTTCTTCTAAATAGCGATAATTTAAAAACTCCCCCCTCTCAAAACTCCGATCAAAAACATCAATATTGCTAAACAGCAATCCTTCAAATTCATGGAGTTGTATATATGGCATAAACCTTCGCTGCAAATCGGGTCGAATATCACTTTGCATTGCTTTCTCAAGAAATGTCATCCGCTGATTCTTATCTACAAGTTTTTGGGCATTCTCCCAACCCGGATAATCCATATTTGCATACATCCCATAGTAATCAACAAGGGTAGTTACAAAGGCAGTATTATCTTGAAGCAGATGAGTTTCTACCTGAAACTTTAAGGCATCCCATCGAACAATTCCTCCACCCATTTTCTTAATTGCAGGATTCTGAATAAAGATACCCCGATCATTAAAGTAAGGCTGCAGCACGTCGTTACAAAACGATTGCTCCGTTTGCCCTTCGCTTATAATAATTATCCGTTTCATACTACTTGGTAAACGGTTGAGCAGCATTAAGAATATTGCGTTCCCATAAATCGCCGAGAGTATAGTCCTTTAACCAAACCTCCAACAATTCAGAACTCAATCGGGTAAAAATGGTCTGGTTTTCCTCGACACTTTTATCCATTACAACCACATCTTCAGGCGAAAAATGGCTGATTAATCCGGGCGATTGGGTAGCCACAACAATTTGGGTTTTTGAAGCGGCAACCTGCATCATGGCAGCAAGTTTTCCAATGGCAAAAGGATGTAAGCCTAACTCCGGCTCATCAATTACAATTACAGCTGGCGGTTCCGGTTGCATTAGCAAGGTAGCCAAGGCAATAAATCGCAGCGTTCCATCCGATAGCTGGTAGGCAGAGAAGTTGGAGTCCAAGTCTCCCCTATCGACCCAACGTAGCTCTATCTCTTTTTCGTTTAAACGATTCGGTTCTAAAATGAATTTTGAAATATAGGGTGCAACCGATTGAATTGTTTTTTCAATTCTAGCGAAAACAATCGGGTGTTTTATCTTTAGAAAGTATAAAAATGCAGGCAGATTTCGACCATCCTGTTTCAGAAATGCATTATCGTTAATATCACATTCTCGCCTTAAGTAAGAGGTGGCGGAAGTATCATGAAAATGAAACACTTGAAGATTGGTTAAATAATTCCGAAGGTAAGCATCCCGAACCCAATCAGAATCTTTTATTCTACTTTCAGCTAGATCATAAGACATCCTAAATTTATCATAACTAATATCTCTACCTACATTATAGCCAGATCCCTCTTCCCAGAAGAATAATCCACCTTCTTTATTTTGGCTAAGTGCAAAAAGATATCCATTATTATTGTTGTTATCAGTGGTGAAAATTAGTTTACCATAAAGCATATTAGTCGTTTTTCTTCCAAAGTATAGCAGATTGTCTGCCTTTTCTTCCATAACAAAGCGTTGCAACTGCTGGTTAAAGATGGCATTTACCAACTTAAAGAACGATATAAAGTTGCTTTTCCCCACACCGTTGCTTCCAATTAGAATATTAATTGGCCGCATCTCCAACTTCAGCTGCTTAATCGATTTGTATCCCTCTATCTCTATATACTCAATCATAATCCCAACTTCATTAACTCACAACAAAGATAAGCTATATATTAAATGATTGAAAAAAACCCTGCAAGATAATCATGCAGGGCTAACTTACAAAAATACTATATACACCTACTTCTTTAGCTCCTCCTTCTCCGGTGCAAAGTAACCCTCGCGCGATAACAGATGGTTGAGATTGGCTACTCCATACACCACAATGGCCGTAACTATTGAAGTGTGCTCCTGATACTCGGGAATACTCTTATTGAAAAGGTCACGCTCGGTGTGCCATATCTCCATATAGCTGAAATTATAGCCCTTGGAGTCTTCGGTGCCAAAGGTAATGGTGGGAACACCCTCCACCGAAAAAGATCCCGCATCGGTTCCACCAGCCTTTTTAGGCATGGGCCGTGGCTCACGCTTCTTTAGGGTGAAGGGAAAGTCGGGATTAATACCATTGAGCGGTTTGCAAATCGTCTCCATATCGTCCCACATAGCCTCCGAAACGCTGAGGCTGTTGGCTACGGTTGGGCCGCCATCGCGGTTGAACATGTTCGATATTTTAGGCAGTTTGGCCTTGTTCTTAGCCACCCAACTCTTGGAACCCAACAGGCCAAACTCCTCACCAGCCCATAGGCAAACTAAAATGGTGCGCTTAGGTTTTCCTCCTGCTTTCATAATCAGTCGGGCAGCCTCCATGGTTGGGGTTACACCCGAACCATCGTCCACGCCACCGGTGCCCACATCAAAGGCATCGAGATGTCCGCTCATAATAACATACTCGTTGGGGAATTTCGAGCCTGGGATTATCCCAATAACGTTGTGATACTTCACCGGACCCATCTTAAAGTGGTTGCGGATATCGAACTCGAGGAAAAAGTTACGGCGCTCTTTTGCCATTTGGGCAATGGTGGCATACTGATGCTCATCGAGCTTAATATCGGGAATCGTAGGCAGCGTTTCAAAGGTCATGCTGTCGACATTCTTACGGTCGTAGAGGGCAGTAATGGGTACCGGTGCGGATTGGATAATCCCTAGAATTCCGGCATCCTTCATCTGCTTGTAGAAAAGCGCGGGCTCATCCTTCAGTGGTATGGGCTCTAGTTTAACTTTAGCCGTATCGTTAATATCAGCAATCTCACGGTTTTTCTTGGCAATATCAATGTTTTCGGCAATGATCTGACTCCTATGTGCAGTTGCGCTAACGGAGTAGTCGATGGGCCATCCGCTGCTAGTTCCAGTGATCAGCACCCAAGCACCTTTGAGACGGCCCTTCATGCGGTCGAACTCGGCTTGGGTTTTGGGTTCCAATAGCACATGACCTGTCTGGACACCTTTTGTTCCCGAGGTGTACGATGGGGTTGCAAAGTGCAAATCCATCCCCTCCTCTCCTAACATTTTACCAAACCATGGTCCCCGGTTAAAACCAACCGGCAGCGTTCCAGCTTCATCCATCTCCACCTGCATGCCCCACTCCTTAAACTTACTGGCCGTCCATTCGGCGGCGTTATCGTAAGCATCGGAGCCAATGAGCCTGCCACCAAAACGGTTGCACAACACGTCGAGGTGCTGCATGGTTTGGTTATCGGTAGTTCCAATCTTTATTATATTCTTAACTACATCGCCCTGGGCATTCGCGCTGGTCGAAGAAAACACTAACCCTGCAATCAAAAGCAAGGTTAACGATACACTCGTAAGTTTTTTCATTAGGTTGTGAATATTCGTTCTAGGTAGAGTTTCTAAGATAACTTTTCCACTGCGAAGTTTAATCGAGAAAGAGGAAGTTAATCGGGAGTAAGACGGAAGGTAAACGGGAGTTAAAGAATTAAATGGAGTTAGAGGAAGTTAAAAGAAGTTAGAGGAAGCTAATCGGTTTTTCTCTGTGGTTAATTTCTCTGTGCTCTCTGTGGTTAAATTTTAGAGTTTAATGAAGTAATGCTGAACCCTAAAACCCTAAACACCTAGTTTCTATTGCCTCTTAACAATTGTCGCATTGGCACATTTTTTTTCGCTCCCTCAAAACCTTTGCCACCAAAGCTTGTTTACCTTGGTAATAAGCGAAAACAGTATGACGTTAAACAAAGTTTTCTACCTTTAGGCAACTGTAGATGGACCTCATGGAACGGGAAATACAAAGTACTAAGAGCAAGGCGCTCAACATAAATCTCGACAAAACCATATATGGAACCCTTGCCGAAATTGGCGGAGGACAAGAGGTGGCACGCGCCTTCTTCCAAGCAGGAGGGGCATCCGGCACTATTGCCAAGAGTATTTCGGCCTACAACAAAACCTTTTCCGATCATCTCTATAACGAAGGAAAACCCGATCGTTACGTTTCGGAGGAGCGACTCCACAAGATGCTCCACTACGAGTACGACGAACTCATAAACTTGCTAAGACACCAGCACGATAGCGAAACCCGTTTCTTTGCCTTTGCCAACACCGTTGAAACTATCAATTTTGCCAAGACCAACGATAGCCATGGATGGCTGGGTGTGAAATTTGAGATGCAGGAGCGTGGAAAGGCCAGCGAGGTGGTGATTCACGTCAACCTCAAAGAAAACGACACGCTACTGCAACAGTATACGCTTGGAACGCTTGGAGTAAATCTAATTTGGGCCTGCTTTCACTGCATCGAAAGCCCAAATACTTTTCTTCAAAGTCTAATGGACAACCTCGACACCGACCGTATTGAGGTAACCATGGTGCGCATGTGCGGCCCCGATTTGGCTTGGGTCGACAATCGCCTTCTTGGCGTGCAGCTGGTTAAGAATGGAATGACCAACGCCACCATCTTCGATAGGAATGGGGAGGTTCGCCAACCATCGGACATGCTCTACAAGAAAAATGTGCTGGCCATTCGAGGCAGGTTTCGCCCCATCTCCTACTTGGGCTTGGATATGCTGAAAACCAGCTACTCCATTTTCAAAAGCGATCCCGAATACTCCCGCGACAGCACTATTGCCCTGTGCGAGATTACCCTCAACAACCTCCTACATGAGGGAGAAATTGATGAGCGCGATTTCCTCGACCGTGTGAATCTGCTCAACGCCATGGGCCAGAACGTAATGATTTCCAACTTCCGTGAATACTATAAGTTGGTTAGCTATTTCTCGGCCTTTAAAATAAAGAAGCTGCGTATAGTGATTGGAATACCCACCTTTCGTAAGGTCTTTGATAAGCAATACTACCAGAACCTGAAAGGAGGTATACTGGAAGCGTTTGGCCGGTTATTCCCAGCGAATACAAAACTCTATATCTATCCTGAACTAGAGAAAGAAACGGGAAAGTGTATCCATTCCGAAGACCTAGTGCTACCGCCCGACATCGCTCCGCTTTACCAATACCTCAAGGCAAACCGAAAGGTACTAGAAATAATGGGCGCCAACAAAAGCCGCTTGCACATACAACCGCACGATTTAATTGAAAAAATAAAAAACAACGATGCCGAATGGGAATCAATGGTTCCAAACTTTGCCTGCGAAATGATTAAGCAAAGAAAGCTGTTTGGCTACGGCAATAATAATCTTCAAAACGAGAACATGCAATAAGCTATGGATAAATTTTCATTTGTTGGGAATTCTGAAATTGAAGCCATTGACGAACTATATCTTCGCTACCTGAAGGATCCGCAGAGTATAGATGAGAGTTGGAGGACATTCTTTAAGGGCTACGAGTTGGCACGAACTACCTACGGCGAACAAACCTCTGGAATAGTCGACAACGAGTTTAAGGTTGTAACCCTAATTGAAGATTACCGCAAACGCGGCCACCTCTTCACCCAAACAAACCCGGTAAGAACACGCCGCACCTACACACCTACCCTTGATCTGGAGAACTACAAGTTGTCCGAGGCCGACCTCAACACCGTCTTTCAAGCGGGCAAGGGCATTGGCATTGGACCAGCAACCCTGCAGACTATTATTGATCATTTGCAGCAAACCTACTGCGCCTCAATTGGTGTAGAGTATTCTTATATCCGAAGACCAGAGGCCGTGGAGTGGCTCCGAGCAAAGATGGAGAACTCTAAGAACTTATCCATATACACCCCCGAAGAGCAAAAGCACATCTACTGGCACCTCACTCACGCCGTAGGGTTCGAGCAGTTCATTCACAAGAAGTTTGTTGGACAGAAAAGATTCTCTCTCGAAGGTGCAGAATCACTCGTTCCGGCCCTCGATGCGGTTATTGAGCATGGAGCCAACCTTGGAATCGAAGAGTTCATTATTGGCATGCCCCACCGTGGCAGGCTCAACATCCTTACAAACATAATGCGTAAGCCGGCTGAGAGAATATTTGCCGAGTTTATGGGCGAACGCTACGACGGAAACGTAACTCTTGGCGACGTTAAATACCACCTCGGATTCAATAGTACCATTACCACCGACAATGGAAAAAAAGTTGCGCTAAGCCTCTTGCCCAACCCGTCTCACCTCGAAACGGTTGGTCCAGTTGCCGAAGGTGTTTCACGAGCCCTTATCGATAACCGATACAAAGGCGATTTCAATAAACTTGCCCCAATAATTATTCATGGAGATGCAGCAGTTGCCGCTCAAGGGGTAGTTTACGAAACCCTTCAGATGAGCCAGCTGAATGGCTACAAAACCGGTGGAACAATTCATCTGGTGGTTAATAATCAGGTGGGGTTTACCACCAATTACCTCGATGCCCGAAGCAGCACATACTGCACCGATATTGCCAAAGTAACCCAATCGCCAATTTTTCACGTGAACGGTGACGATGCAGAGGCTTTGGTCCATACCATAAAAATGGCCGTTGAGTATAGGCAAACCTTCCACACCGATGTGTTTATCGACATTCTGTGCTACCGCAGATACGGGCATAACGAGGGTGATGAGCCCCGTTTTACCCAGCCCATCCTTTACGATGCCATTGCAAAACATCCTAACCCACGCGACCTTTACGCCATCGATCTCGCAGCTAGCGGAAGCATGTCGAAAGAGGAGGCAAAGCAGATGCAGCAAGAGTTCGACAAGGAGCTCGACGAGAAGCTGGATTTAGCAAAAACATTTCAAAAGGTATCTATTCGAAGATTCTTTGCCGAAGAGTGGAAGAGTATGCGTCACTCACGACCTGAAGATTTCCATAGTTCCCCAATTACTGCGGTTCCTGCCGAAACGCTAAAGCAACTATTTACCAAATTCAACACCCTACCCGAAGGAAAATCGTTCTTCAAAAAGTTAAAAAAGCTGCTCGACGATAGAACGCAGATGATGGAATCGGGAAAGCTCGACTGGGCGCTTGGCGAGCTCTTGGCATACGCCTCCTTAGCCATCGAAGGGCATCCAGTAAGGCTTAGCGGACAAGATTCCGAGCGAGGAACCTTCTCGCATCGGCACTCGGTTTACAACATTGAAGACTCCGATGAAAAGTATTACCCACTTCAAAACCTCGATAAGAATCAAGCCCCGGTTACAGTATATAATTCCCACCTCTCCGAGTATGGCGTTTTGGGATTCGACTACGGTTATGCTCTTGCAACGCCCAATGGTCTAACCATATGGGAAGCCCAGTTTGGCGATTTTTTCAATGTGGCTCAGGTGATCATCGATCAGTATATCAGCTCCGCAGAGGATAAGTGGGCCCTGCTCAATGGCCTTACCCTGCTTCTACCCCATGGTTACGAAGGTCAAGGACCCGAACACTCCAGCGCACGGATAGAGCGATTCCTAACTCTTTGCGCCCACAACAACATGCAGATAGTTATACCTACCACGCCAGCAAACCTGTTTCACATGCATAGGAGGCAGGTAAAGCGTGAATTTACCCTCCCGCTAATAGTATTTACCCCAAAGAGCTTGCTTCGCCACCCCAAGTGCGTATCATCGCTCAGCGATATGAGCAGCGGAGCATTCCAAGAGGTGATAGACGATCATAACACCGAGCCCGATACGGTGCTTCGTGTAGTACTCTGTTCAGGCAAGATATACTACGACCTGCTCGAACGCAAGGAACAATTCGATGCAAAGGATATTGCGCTAATCAGAGTGGAACAGCTTTACCCCTTCCCTGCCCAACAGATTAATAAAGTGCTCAATCGTTACAAGCACGCCATTAAATATCTTTGGGTGCAGGAAGAACCAGAAAACATGGGTGCTTGGAACTTTATCAAGAACAACCTTCCCGAACTGGATTTGGAGCAGATTACACGCCAAGCAAGCGGTAGCCCCGCTATTGGACTCAACAAATTGCACATACTAGAACAAACCGAGATCATCGACAAGGTATTTCGTAAGTGCGATTGCGATCTGAAGAACAAGTATTGCGGCCTACAGTGTAAAGTTGGTAGTGCACGAAAAAATGTGAAGGTAGATAGAGACGTGTTGTTTGGAGAGAAGTAGAGATAATGTGCCAATTCGACAATTTGTCAATATGCCAATTTTAAAATAAAAAGACGAACCATAAATAAGCGTAAATAATGGTTATAGAAATAAAAATCCCCAGCCCGGGCGAAAGCATTACCGAAGTGGAAATTGCCAACTGGTTAGTTGAAGATGGTGCTGCGGTTGAAAAAGATCAAGAAGTTGCCGAGGTAGAGAGCGACAAGGCTACCCTACCGTTGCTTGCGGCAGAGAGTGGCAAAATAAAGATTCTTGCCAAGGCTAATACACCTATCAAGGTTGGTAGCGTTGCCTGCACCATCGATAGCGAAGCCACCGGTAGCGCCACAAAAGTTGAAGCACCAGCTGCAAAGAGTGCCGCTACTCCTTCAGCAAAACAACCTGATGCAGCCAAGCCTATTGTTGAGCAAAAGGCTCAGCCCATCACCTCCTCAACCGACGACAAGGTAAAGGTATCGCCTCTTGCCAAGCAGATGATGGAGGAGGAAGGATTGTCGGTGGACGATATCATCAACGGGTTAAAGCGCATAGGAAGGCACGAGGTAGAACTTGCTAAGGCAGGTATAAGCCAAGCTGGCGGAGTTGTTCCGGCAATGCCCACCGAAGCACTTCGCTCCGAGGATAGGAATAGGATGAGCTCCCTGCGCCGTAAGCTGGCACAGCGCTTGGTGACAGTAAAGAATGAAACGGCCATGCTTACCACCTTCAACGAGGTGGACATGACCTGTGTAATGGATCTACGCAAAACCTACGGCAAGGAGTTCCAAGAGAAGCACGGGGTAAAGGTGGGATTTATGTCGTTCTTCACCAAGGCCGTGGTGGAGGCGCTTAAGCAGCATCCCTCGGTAAACTCCATCCTCGATGGCGAGGAGATAATCACCCCACACTACTACGATATTGCCATTGCAGTACAAACCCCTAAGGGGCTAATGGTTCCCGTAATCCGAAATGCCGAAACGCTTTCGCTTGCTGGCATTGAGCGTAGAATTGGTGAGTTGGCCGAAAAAGCCCGAACGGGAAAAATAACGCTCGACGAAATGACCGGTGGCACCTTTACCATAACCAACGGAGGCACCTATGGCTCCATGATGAGCACCCCAATTCTTAATCCACCTCAATCGGGAATACTGGGAATGCACAACATTGTGGATAGGCCAATGGCCATAGACGGAAAAGTGGAAATTCGCCCCATGATGTATATTGCCCTCAGCTACGATCACCGGGTTATTGACGGCAAGGATTCCGTGGGTTTCCTCGTTAAGGTAAAACAGATGCTCGAAAACCCTGAACTGATGCTGCTGGGCGGTGGCAATCCCGATCGGTTGCTGTTGGGCATTTAGAGGTAACCAATAGAGAGAATGGTGCATGTAGTTTATTCAAATGAATAAACTCATGCAAACCTATTTTCTTAGATAGAATTGATGCCTCCGGCATCATATGTATATAGAAGAGCCGCACATAATTTCCCCCAAGTGTTTCCTGAACCTAATTTGCGGTTGCAAACCCACTTGTGTTGTATTAGAATATTTATCGCAAAAATTACTCCTTAATGCGTCTATCCCAATTTTTAGGATCGCGACTAGTATGCATCACGGCAATAATAAGCACTGTTTTAACTCGATCGTCAACGGAATAGTGAATAGTAAAAGGAAAGATGTTCATTACCGCCAGTCTGACATCCTCGTAACGTTTGCTGAAAGCCATGGGGTGTTGGCGAATATGCTCAACCTTTTGGCGAATTTGAAACACAAACCTTTTTCCAAGTCCCGGTTGTTTTTCGTTATACCAAAGTGCAGCCTGTCGAATATCATCCTTGGCCTTTGGTAGTATTACGACCGTATACATTACAAATCCTTTTCGATGTCCGCCATCGCACTATCAAAATCCAGCCTTTGGTTTGGGTTCTTCCGATAATCGACTAACCGATCTTTTACCTCATCTACCTGCCAGGATGAAATAGCGATCACCTCATCATCAATCCCCATATACTTTTTCTTAAGGGTATTCCACTCTTCAATGGGAATAAAAACTCCGGTTGTATTCCCAGCGCTGTCGAATAAATACTGGAGGTTCATGGCTAACTAGTTAAATTATATTGTAATGCAAAGATATTACTTTTCCTATTTAGTTCAAACCTTCATTACACCGAATTATGTTCTGTACTATTAAAACAAAGGCGAACCACATTTAAAGAAGAAACCGAACTGTTTCCTTGTATGGGTCCAATCCGGTTTAGAGATACGATTACCAATCGGAAATCAATGGCGGCCCCTTGATTTAATTGCCGAACATCCCCTGCAATCGCCATCACAATAGGACGATTGAGGCTTACACTTCAATGGCTGAGGAGCCAATCCCAACTTCTCAATCTTTTCCTTAATAATTACAGCAGTTACCTTCGAAGGAGAATAGGTAACCTGAATGTAGCTATCTACAACGCTAACCTCAACAGCGGTTACACCTTGAAGAGCAAGCATCTTCTTTTCAACATTGGCTTTAACATCCTTACTATCTACCTTCACAGAATAGTAAACACAATCGGTTTTAGCCGTAGGATCAGGGTTACCAAAGGAGATAAGAGCAATGGCACTAAAAACAAACACAAGTAAAAATCGCATAGCAATAGGTTTTATAATCGAAACGTAGGGTTCGTCCCAAAATTATTTGTTTATTTTGTTTTGACATCGAACGACCCCATTCCTTGCGCTTGATTTGGAAAAAATATTCAAGCAACCGTATTGGCAAATAAAAATCCATCCAGGGTGGGTAATCAATTCACCAAGTGAAAATAAAATTTATCGTTGATAGATATTTCGAACTAATATTCCCTTTACAAAACAAACGATTATGTCAGTAAAAGCAGCATTTATTTTTGTAGCCCCCGAGAATGATTATACAAAACATCGGGCAACTATTGATTCTCCGGTAGTAAAACTATCCGTTGTTGGTGTTAAAGACTATGAAGAAGCAGTTAAAGTAGCCCTGCAATTGATAGAAGAAGGAGTAACCGCCATAGAATTATGTGCCGGGTTTGGCTCAGAAGGTACCGCACTTATAGCAAAAGCCGTTGGCGATAATGCCGTTGTAGGAGTTGTTCGCTTCGACCTTCATCCCGCCTTTAACCATCAAAGCGGCGACAAATTGTTTTATCCATTCCTTAAGCAATAGGGATATTATACTCGAATGGAAATGTCGTTGCCCAGTTGATCAACCAATTTCGAATACGAGTTACTACCCAACAAAAAATCGAGCAATAGTTATTACAGCTATTGCTCGATCGACTGAAAAGAGCCGCTTCTGCTATAAATTGGCCACTTTATCGTATTAAAAACTTAAATGTAAACGCTATCGCCCCCCTTTATACCGCAAGCTACCGTTGGGGCAAACCGCTACGCAGCTAAGGCACTTTGAGCAGGCGTATGCATCACCGGGCCGTTTCTTTCCGGCCTTATACAAGCTATACTTCTCGGGTTCCAGCGTGGCAATGTAGCACTGCTTATCGCAAAGCCCGCAGGTCTTGCAGGTTTCAAAATTCAGCTTAATGTTCAGCACCGACATGCGATTCATTACCCCCTGCATCCATGCAATAGGGCATCCAATCTTGTGGTACTGATACATCTGCTTTAGCTTTTGGCTGGAATCCATCCCCATAATCAGCTCCATAACGAAGCCGAGTGGACACATCCATCTACAGAAAACCTTGCCAAAGAGCAAACCCGTAAGAACTCCGGGCACCAGCAACCACCACAACGAAATATTGTATCGACTAAATAGCAGGTAAAGGGAAACCCCAATCACTGCCTGAACAATAGTTCGCCGGGAAATAAGCGTCTTTAGAAACTTTTGCATTGAGGTAAATTAAGCGCCAATATGATTTGAAATACCATTGGTACCAACGACCGTTCGTTACAGAACCGCCTTTAGCTGTTTTAGCAGAAAATTTCTATCCTTAACACCCACAAATCGATTGATCTCCTTCCCGTCCTTAAACAGAATCAAGGTAGGTATGCTGCGCACCTTGAACTTTGCCGAAAGCGATTGGTTTTGATCCACATCCACCTTGGCAATCTTCACTTTACCATCGAGCTCTTCGGCCACATCATTCAGCGCGGGAACCATAATCTTACACGGCATGCACCAAGTAGCCCAAAAATCGACCAAGGTGATACCTCGCTTAATTTGGTGCTCAAAGTTCGCTTCATTGAGATTAACAATCTTTTCGCTCGAGGGCACCTGAATCTTCTTCATGCGCCTAAGCGCGATTCCAAAATACCCTACAACCACCACAGCAAGAACAATGGCAATAATTGCACCTATCGACATAAAATAGCGTTTTTTAAGAATGTTTTATTTCACGAGATTAAGCTGCTGGATTAAGTAATCCTTGGATTGAAGCCCTACAAAACGGTTAATCTCCTTGCCATCCTTAAACAGAATGAGGGTGGGAATCCCTTGAATGTTATACCGAGAAGCTATCTCCCTATTCTGATCAACATCCACCTTCGCAACGGTAACCTTACCGGAAACATCCTTAGCCACCTCATCGAGGATAGGAGCCATTTGCCTACAAGGAGGACACCAAGTGGCCCAGAAATCAACCATTACGATCCCCTTTTCAATTCCGGGAGTAAAACTATTGGCATCAAGGTGTTTAATTAGTTCGGCCGATGCAGCCTTTACATCCTCCTTTGGTGCCGAAGGTTGTTGCGAACATCCCACAAGGCTCATTGCCATAACCGCAAATAGCGAAACAAATAATTTTGAAATAGACATAATTTTCATTTTTAAGATTCAATGGATTGGGTCTTTTTAACTTTTTGAAGATAAGCAGAAGCAGCTAACGCTGCAACAGTGGCCTCGCCTATCGAGGTAGTTATTTGCCGGTATCGCTTAGCAATAGAATCGCCAGCAGCAAAAACACCCGATACGTTGGTTGCCATCTCCGTATCAACAACAATTTCCTTCCATTGGTTCAGATGAACCTTCCCGGCGAGGAACTCGGTGTTGGGCACATAGCCGATGAATATGAATACACCATCGGTGGCAAACTTGCGCAACGCGCCTGTTTTAGTATCTTTTATCATCACGCCTTCCAACCGATCACCGCCATAAAATTCGGCAATGGTGCTCTCCAATACCACATCGATTTTGGGGTTACTCACCGCTTCCTCAATGGCGTATTCAAATGCTTGAAAATGGTCGAACTGGTGCACAATGGTGGCACGATTCACATACTTGGTAAGCGAAACCGTTTCCTCCAGCGCCGAGTTTCCACCGCCTACCACCACAATTTGCTTATCGGTAAAGAAATCGCCATCGCAGGTAGCGCAGTAGGAAACGCCACGCCCCTTGAATTGGCTTTCGCCCGGAACACCGAGGCTTCGCGAACGACCACCGGGAGTCAATATAACTGCATTGGCAGTAAAAACCTTCCCATCTTCTAGGGTAATGATCTTCCTATCGCCTTCCAGCTGCATGGTGGCAATGGCAATGTTCGATTTGATTTCGCAGCCAAAGGTTTTGGCCTGCTTCTTCATGATGTTGGCCAGCTGGTAACCGCTAATATTCTCCACACCGGGATAGTTGGCAATCTCGTGGGTAAGATTCATCTGCCCACCCACGGTTCCCTCGTTCAAGATGAGCGTACGAAACCGAGCGCGCGAGAGGTAGATGCCTGCCGTTAGCCCGGCAGGCCCAGCACCTACTACAATTGCATCGAAATGATTATTGGTTTCCATGGCTGTTATTTTGCAAAATTCTCGTCGAGGATGGTGCGTATCTGCTGCATTGTTTGGATACTGGAGGTTGCTTTTACCAACTTTCCATGCTTATAGTAAACGGTAAATGGAATTCCCATAAAGCCCCGGCACTCATCTGCATTGCGGATAACATGCGATTCGGGATTATCAAACTCCATATCGGCAAACTTCACGTGGGAGTAATCGGCCTCAATATCCTCCATGATTCCGTAAACCGGGATACACATGGGGCCCATACGTCCACAGCAAATCATAACGTTCTCGTTGTCGTTGATAAACTTCTGGTGCGCCTCAGCGCTTTCGATGTGCTTTAAGTTTGTGTAGAGCATAATCTATAGTATTTATTGGGTTAGCATTTAAAAGGGCCATTTCGCTTTTGCAACCGAAATGATGATTTCTTCGGATACAAAGATATGGCCTCCCATCGCCGCCACCTACAAAAACAGCTCCGGCTGCAACAGGCGATTGATTGAAATAGAACAGCTTTTTTGTTGATCGAAACCAAGTAAATGTGAAGAGAAGGCAACCGTAGTCATGCACGATACAGGCACCGTGCAGTAAGGTAGCATAACCGCAACCGTGCCAAGTGCAGGGGAAGGGGAAGGGGAAGGGGAAGGGGAAGGCTGCGCAGCTATCACTGTGGTGCTATGTTTTGGCTATATTTACGCTTTGTGAGGGTTGTGGGGTTGCGACCCAATTTAATCTTAAGAAAGTTAGAAGAGATGCAACTGGAATATTCTAGGAGGCGATGAAGATTGGGTTTCTGAGCCTAGACAAATTAAAAGTTTAAATAGCGGTTGGATAGATTGTGTGATAGAAAACTTGAAAACAAACGGATATATCGAAAAGATAAAATGAATTTAGAACAATTAACAGATAGGCTTATTGCTAATGGGCAAAACATGAAATTAATGGTTTCCTCATCTAGAACTGATGATGGATACAATAGTCTGGAAGTGTTTTCTGAAATTGAAAAAACAGATGCTTTTTGGATGGTTTCAAAAACTGCATATAATAAAAAAGAAGTGATGAGGGCTTTCTTAGATGAAGATGTGGCTTGTTTATTTTTCTTTTTAAAAGTATTGAGGAGTCAATTCTCAAAAACAATTGATCAGATGAGGCTAAATTTGAGCCTGTCAATTACAAATTTAAAAACAAAAGATGATGCCGTTTCATTCTTATCGAAAATAGGTTGTCAGAATCGATATTTTTCATTTGACGAAAAT
Organism: Williamwhitmania taraxaci; assembly: GCF_900096565.1. Classification (NCBI taxonomy): domain Bacteria; kingdom Pseudomonadati; phylum Bacteroidota; class Bacteroidia; order Bacteroidales; family Williamwhitmaniaceae; genus Williamwhitmania; species Williamwhitmania taraxaci. Next base: position 21,153 of record NZ_FMYP01000004.1, on the reverse strand, counting down.
AATTTTTGTAAGGACAGCTTTTACATTAGATGGGAGGCGGATAGTTGTTTTACTATGTTTTATACAGATGATAAGGGTGAACGTAGTTTAATCTCAAATAAATGGACTTTTGCATATTTCGAAATTTTATATTTACAGTTATTGCGTAATGAAGAACAAATATTAATAGAAAATGGGATTCTTAAAGTTCCATTCTCAAGAATGGAGATTCTAGTTTTTATAAAAGGGGATTTTGATAATTTGTAATTACCACAGATCGTGCGAACGACTTTCGTTGTGCATAGTTTGCAATGCCCACGTTCGCGCGGACATGCTGTTTTTAGTGTTTGAAACCTTGAAAGGAACCAAATATGCGGGGTTGCTAGCAGTCCTAGGATCGATTCTTTCGTGGCTTATAGAAAAACTAGGCTTGGATCACTTGCGCTAAGTTTAATAATAAGGGCAAGGCTGCCCAGCCGCAACTACGATGCAGGTTTTTTGCTAGCAATATTTACGCTGTGTGAGGGTTGTAAGAACGTACGGAAAATACGGGCGGGCCGGAACACAGCGGCACTTGCATATGCCATCCTTTCACTGTTTACTTCGTCGAGCTTGCATCGCTCGGTTCACCGCTCATGGTTCCAATAGGGCGGCGAACAATGGTTAGTCACAGCGAGCAGCTATGCATCGCGCCGCCAATAGCCTCTCTTAATCTACCGGGGCTTGAAACCCTCGGCTATTAATATTTAACCCCGACGGGGTAAGCGCAGCCTTATCAAATACTAAGTTGCCCCATCATTATTAAAGCAGATTAAGGAGAAGGGAAATCTCCCAATTTATTCTACTTTTGGATCACAATTACCGACAACGATGAAAACCATAACAGAATCGGATCAAGAATTTTGCTGCGACATTAAGGCACCGTGCTTCAGCACTCTAACTGCCGGCGAGGTCGATTTGGTGAAGACCAGCCGTACCCAAGTGGTGTTTCGCAAAGGAGAAAATCTCATTAAGCAGGGTGCCTACGCCTCCTACATACTGTTTGTAAGCTCCGGCTTGGTGAAGCAATACGTAGAGGGCGATGGCAACCACAACTTTAACATCCGGCTGCAAAAGGCAGGCGACTTTGTAGGCCTCTCCACGATATTCAACCGCGCCACCTTCAACTATTCGGTACAGGCCCTGCGCGAAACGGTAGTTTACCTTATCGAGAAAGAGGTTATTGCCAACGTTATGAAGCAGAATGGCGAGTTTGCCTTTCAAATTGGGGGCCGAAGTGGTATGCAGGAGAACGATCTTTACGACATCCTACAAAATCTGATATACAAGCAGATGCACGGCAAGCTGGCCGATGTGCTGCTCTACCTCAGCTCCGAACAATTTACCGACGAGGAACTCTTCCCTCTGCTATCGCGCAAGGACATTGCCGACTTTGCCGGAATATCTACCGAGAGTGCCGTAAAGCTGCTTAAGAGTTTTGCCCGCGATGGCATCATTGCGCTAGAGGAGAAGAATATCACCATTCTGAACCGCAATCTACTTTTGGATATTAGTAAGCGAGGATAGCTATGCCTCGAGCGACATTAGCTCGCGGCCTAGGTTTAGCCTTGCCTGCTCCTCGAACCGGTTGAAGAATGGCTCGGTGTGAAATATGCGCGGCTGCATAAGAAACATCTGCAACACCGCCTTTCGCCCACAGGCATACTGATCGTCGGTGTAGATGGCATACTCCCGCCTTACGCTGTTCGAGTAATTCCGGTATCGATTCCAATCCGATCCAAGAATAGCCATATCGGCATCGAGCAACAGATTGGTATCGGAATAATCGGCTTCTTGATGCGTTTTGGTGGCTAAGATATGCTTGCGGCAAAGCTTCATCTCGGCAGGGGAATAATCGAGCCCCGACAGGTGAAGATCGGCCAGCTGAGCGCTCTGCTCCTCGTTGTTGGAGGCAGCAGGATCGTAGGAGAGATCGTGGTAAATTACAGCCATGAGCAGGATATCCCACCTGCGCACCCACGATCGAAACTCATCGAGCAAAACCACCATATCTTCCAAATGATCGATAGTGTGGTAGTGGCGTCCCTCGGCCGAATAGTCGCGCACCACCTCGCCCCAGTAGAAATTTACCGTTTCGGGGGTGGCACCATACTTTTTGGCCGAAGCATAAAACAGATCCTTAACCATCGATTCGAATTGGAGTGTTAAAACTAGTAAAGAAACATCGGAAATGAAAGGCTATGCATAACATATTTTGCCGGATATCCCATTTGTGGAAATTTATCTTTTATAATAAATACCTCAGCACCTTTACAACTTTTGGCCGAATTATTGTTTATACACATCGTAACAAACGAACAGCATATGACTACTGCAGATAAAACAGCAATCCTTTTTGGTGCCACCGGATTAGTTGGCTCCGAACTTCTAGGAATGCTCGAACAAGATTCAACATACTCTAAGATAAAGGTTTTTGGTCGTTCAAAACCGAAATTTACCTCCGAAAAGGTAGAGGTTTTTATTGGCGACCTTCGCAATCCTGAGCGACTTTTGGATAATTTAACCGGTCATGATCTGTTCATTTGCCTTGGCACCACCATAAAGGTTGCGGGAAGCAAGAAAGAGTTCCGCCGTATTGACTTGGAATTACCTGCCAAAGTAGCAGCAATGGCACAAGCCAATGGGGTTGAAACTGCCATTGTAGTCTCTTCGCTTGGCGCAAATGCTACATCGAATAATTTTTATCTGCACACTAAGGGGGAAATGGAGCAGAAAATTACTGCACTCGCCTTCGAAAAGGTGGCAATCATGCGGCCCTCCCTCCTACTTGGAAACCGTTCAGAGTTCCGTTTAGGTGAAGTAATTAGTAGGAATGCCTTTAAAGTTTTTGGGTTTCTGTTCTCGGGCAAGCTAAAGCGCTACCGTCCGGTGCAAGCCACTGCTGTTGCTGCCGCAATGCATAAGGCAGCAAACAATTCCCATACGGGTGTGGTGATTGTGGAGTCGGAAATGATATAAATGGGGAGTTAGAAGAAGTTACACGAAGTTAATAGAATAAAAGCCGTTGCATGCAACGGCTTTTTCATTATCAGGAACACCTTGAAACCAGCAAACATCAATCATTTGATGCGCAGTACGACCTATTTCTTCGGGTATAGCTTATTGTACACCACAATGCCTTTAGCGGTAAGAATCCCTTCCAACTCTAACCAATCCTTTTTTAAAAAACCTATAATTGGAAATATCTTCATTTTACTATCCTTGAAAAACACCTTCAGAACATTTTTCCTATTGTTTGCCGAAGGTTCGATAAATACGCTCTGAATATCTTCGAGCCTGAATACTCTCTTATAGGGAATGTAATAATTACTGATTTTTAGATGACGAGCAGACGCTCCTACCTTTCCAATAAATAAAAAAACAGGAAAATTAATCAACACCGTAAATACGATCAAAAGAACAATGCCTTCTGTTGTAATATGAGGAGATGTAAACATTTTATATATACCCCAAAGACCCAATAAAGGAAATATACCAAACATGGAAAGCAACGGTGTTCGGGAAACAACGTTATACGACTCAGAATACTCCACCTCTTCATTTACAGGCAAAGCATTGACCGATATAAAATTAGTAAAATCAACCTTCTTCCCCATTTTGTGGGCATCTACGCCATACTTGATTGCCTGAATAAGCTCATTGGTATTGGAATAGAATCCATATTGAATCAATACAGGCTTATGCGATAAAATAGTTTTTACAGTAACAGTTTCCGTGCGCATAATGCCATCTTTGCCATGATAGTTGATATCGGAAATATCACTCCAGCCTATTTTCTTTATATCATTCATGAACGAAACAACAAGACCTTCGGGCAAAACCTCTATTCTCGGTATTTTTAATACAATACGAGATAAGAAAAAAGTAACCACAACCATAAATGCAATGAGAACATCTATAACAACACGTCTCGTTGGCATTACCGTTTCTCTAAAATAAACTAAAGAACCTATTAATGCAAAATTGACAATTAGCAGAACAATTAAACCTAAGAGGTTTCCCCTACTCCTTTTACTAACCATATTCGAGATTCAATTTAGATGAGATTCCAAACTTTGGCTGAGCAATCAAACCAATAAACATCAGGAAACATTACACGAAAGTAATGGAATAATTTAAAACGCCAATTTTTAATACCGACAGAGGAGACTTCTTTTATTGAATAAACGAGATTACAATCCTACGCAAGCTACAGCTAAGCGCCAATAGTGCAACACGCAATAGCCGAGGTAGTGAGGCCTCGGCATTAAAAGGAGATACAGACATTCGAATCTTCGTTCAATTTACCTACCTTTCCCTCAAACTAAAGAGCAATACCATGGCATCCTTTATCCAACTAGTAAAGCAACGCCGCAGCGTTAGAGCGTATACCGACCAACCCATCGAACAAGATAAGCTAATGCAATGCCTGGTAGCAGCGCAGCTGGCGCCATCGGCATGCAACGCACAGCCATGGCGCTTTGTGGTGGTTGATAATCCATTGCTGCGGAATAAGATGGCCGATGCTGCGGTAAGCGGAGTGCTGGGCATGAATAAGTTTGCACCGCAAGCCGTGGTAATTGTAGCCGTGGTAATGGAGCCCGCTAACGTTACCTCTAAGCTGGGTGGCTTAATCAAGAAGAAGGACTTCCCGCTCATCGACGTGGGTATTGCTGCGGAGCACTTCTGTCTTCAGGCAGCGGAGCTGGGCATTGGCACCTGCATGCTGGGGTGGTTCGACGAGAAAAAGGTGAGAGCACTACTCGAAATACCTAAGAATAGGCGCATACCGCTACTCATTACCATGGGATATCCCAAGAGTGAAGAAGATCGCGAGAAGTTCCGCAAGCCAATTGAAGCGATTAGTGGGTGGAATAAGTATTAAGAGAATGTGCTAATATGTTTGATAGAAGTGAAAGGATTTATCCCTTAGTTTTTCGACGTAGCATCCAATCGTAAAACCACATAATAAGCCAATATAAAAGCGCTATTACTGGATATAATAGAATGATTAAAAAAGTATAGCCATGATGACCTCCAGCCTCAGTTCCAATGCAAATATCAATTAGTGGGAAAAAGCCAATTATGCTTATCAGAACAAACAATGGAATAATAAGGCTTCCAACAATTACTACCCATGGCAATCTTGTGGTAACATCATGTCGCCGATATCGCTTTATAACACAACCATGCAGCATGATTGCAATTAATAACAATAAAGAGCCTAATCCAAATGGGCCTATAGCAATCATAATAGTAGCAAATAGACTAACCTCTGGAGTATAGGAAATAATTATATCTTCTTCTGGAAGTGACATAAAATGCCAATGTGCAAGAGTAGGAGATGATTGTTCCGAAGGCGACCCAAGGCTTGTTGTATAACTCTTTTTAAATTCAGTTGAATTAATGGTAATATCGAGAGTCCCATAACTTTGCCAATACTTGGCAGGAGAAAGGGCATAACGAAAACTTCGTTCTTTTACCCATTCAGAATTATTGATCCAAAAGGTTGCAGAGTACATTACCTTAACTATATGAATTCCTGCATCAATGTCTATCTCAAAATATCGATAATTACCACTAGTTAAATAATCCATTACACGATTACTTTCTTCTGAGATACCAAAAGAACTACTGAACGGTTCAAAAGGTGACCCCTTTGCTAACTGAATTTCTTCCGGAATTTCTTTTAGCATCACCTCTTTACTATCAACCCATACCTTAAAATTGGGGCCACAATCCTTTGCTTCAAAAAGTAACGGTATTTGTTTCCCTCTATCTTGGCTTGTATTTGATATTGCACGTCAAAGACTGCAGCAGAAAAGTTACTATTTATGGATACATCTATCGTCTCCTTTAAAATACGGATATTTCTACTCGTCAGTGGAGAACAAAATTGTGATCCCTCAATGTATGGCGAGGCCATATTGGCGTAGGCTAACGGAGCAATGAATAGAAACGTAATTGCAAAAAGATATTTTTTCATCTAATAAAATTTTCTATCCACCAAAATACATCAATAACTGTGAGTAACCTATACATTGATTCTAACATCGAATTTAGTGTAGCTTACCTCAACTCCATTGGGATATCTTCAATGATTCTATGCTCCAGCAAATTTATTAAGCGATCGAAAAGATTAGTTTTATTGATGTATTTCACCCTATTCATCTCCTTTTCAATTTCAATGAGTCCAAAATAATCGAGACATCGCTCAAATGTTCGTATCGAGTAGCAACCCTACTTGTTCTTCAGCACCTCAGGATTCACAATATGCGGAACGTGCTTGCTACGGTAAAACTCTATGATATTTTCGGCAGCCATTTGCGCCATTTTACCACGGGCCTCCATAGTAGCGGAACCAATATGGGGCAGCACGGAAACGTTTTCCATTTGCAGCAGCGGGTTGTCGGGCTGCATGGGTTCGGGGTTGGTAACATCCAGCCCTGCACCCCAAATAGTTCCGGCGTTCAACGCTTCAATCAAATCAGGCTCATTGTGCACCAATCCACGCGATGTATTAATGAATATTGAGGTAGGCTTCATTTGGGCAAAGGCTGCTTTATTGAATATCTCCCGCGTATCGGCAGTAAGGGCACAGTGAATAGAAAGAACATCGCTCTGCGCCAGCAGTTCTGCAAAGGCGACATAAGCGGCATCGAGCTGCTTTTCGGCAGCTTCGTTTCGTGTGCGGTTGTGGTAAATAACCTTCATGTTGTAGGCACCCTTGCAACGCTTGGCCATCTCCATTCCAATACGTCCTAAACCATAAATACCCAACGTTTTCCCGGTAAGCTCCATGCCCAAGTTAGCATTAGGCTTAAAGCTGGTCCAGCTACCACTGAGTATTTGCTTGTGCATGAAAAACATCTTGCGCGAGGTGGCAATCATTAGCCCAAAGGCAATATCGGCAGTAGCATTGCTCATGGCATCGGGGGTAAAACCAACGGGAATACCCAAGCGTGTAGCCTCTACAATATCGATGTTATCGTAGCCCACCGCAAACTGGGAAATGATGTCGAGGTGAGAACACTCGCCCAAGAACTTCGCATCAATCTTATCGGAAAGCGTGCAGAAGAGAGCATCGTGCTGTTTTGCCTGCTCAATGAGCTCATCTTGGGTCATGGGCCTATCCTGATCCCATGCCGTTACGGTAAAGCCTGCGCTTTGAAGCCGCTCGACTCCTACTTCTGGAAATATTCTGGAGATTAATACTCTCTTATTGGCTCTATCTATCATTGTTCCATGTCGATTATTAAATGGGCTGCATCAAAAGTGCATTCAATGCAGCATTGCACCTGCAAAGGAAATCGATTCCGGAATAATTTAGCAATCCAATGGCGAAATATTTTGATTCTCCCGCAAATCAAAGTTGATCGGCGCCTAATAAAGCAAAATGGTTGTGGAAGGCAATTAGATATAGGTAATTATTTTACGCTAGAATAAAGATATACCTTTTCAATGAAATCGTTGCCAATTGCCCGACTTAGAGAATTACGATAATCGCCCTTTTCGGGGTGCCACTGCACGGCATTTAGGTAACATTTTCCTTCGGGATGGAGCCATTCATATGCTTCAAGAATTCCATCGGGAGCAAAGGCTGTGGGTCGAAAACAGGATGCTAACGTTTTTACAGCCTGGTGGTGAACGGTAATAATTTCGAAAGATGTTGCTTGGCAAATTCGAAAAAGATTGCTCGAAGCATCGATAGTTACACTGTGGTAAATCAGCTGATCGCCTATTGAACCATGGTTGGCAGTGTCTCCATAGTCGGAGACGATATCGACAATCAGATCGCCTCCTTGGCTCACGTTTAGGATTTGTTCGCCACGGCAAATAGCCAACAGGGGCAACTTAATTGCCAGCGCCTTGTCGATAAGAGCCAGCTCAAGGCTATCGCGATAGGGATCACAACTGCACCGCAGCTCCTCCTCCGCCTTGCCATAGTGAGAGGGATGCACATCTTCGCCACCAGTAATTACAATACCCGAACATTTTTCGAGCGCCTGTAACGCCTCCGGAATCTCCATCCCATAAAAGTTTACAACCCCCAAGCTGGGATCTATGCTCTTGAGCCAGCTAATGTATAGCTGGTATTTTGGTTCGCTGGTAGCACGAGAAAAGCCTATAGTGAGCATGGTTATATATATTTCAGAATTATAACTTTACAATATGGCATTGAGATTATAAGCAATATAAAGAACAACTCGTCATAATGACAAACGAGATTAGACTGGTTGGGAATGATAATAGATGAAACCGTCATTCTGCTTAGATTTTAGTGAAAATGGCCAAAAATTTGTGGTTAGCAATCCTGATTGAGTAATCCACGCTTATCCATATCGGTAATCACGGCATCAATAAACTTTTCGGCTGCAATACCCTTCCCCGCCGTCTTTCCCATTGCGATAAACTTTTCGGCAGTAAACGTTCCTATCGGACCGGAAATATTACGTCCAAACCAAGAATGCTTACGAATTCGCTTTACAATAGGATTCTCAGCACTGGTTTGTGTTCCCGGATTCTTTCCATTTGCAATATTGTCTAAGACTATGCCGAAACGCTTCTGGACAAGCGGCTCTAGGCTCATTAAATATTTCAGGCTTATGGCAGGATAGTCAAACTCCTTTTCCTCCATAGGTAGAATAATATGCGTATTATCGTCGGAGATACGAATGTCGGGAATAATGGGTCGGTCGTTACTAGTTCTCCCTTGAATAATATCGGCGTTGATTCCCTCGTATCCAAACCGTATAATGGGGTTGTTGGCCGACACAGGAACGGAAAAGAATTGCTGAATAAAGCGTTGGCAATTTCTACGGCCAAGCATATAATCGTGCACCCTAAACTGCTTATTGAAAAATCCGCCAAATCCGCCAAGCGAGCCGCAAGCAATGCTATACTTCTGGGTAATTCCACCCTTGGTTCTTATTGGGGCAATCATAAACCGCGAATAATCATCCTCGCTATAAGCCTTTTCGAGCAAGTCGGTCTTGAGCATCAGCTGCTGGCGCATGGCACCAACAAGGTCGGGTGCTGCAAACTTTAAGGCTACTAAATCGAAGTAGTTGCCAATAGGTTTATCTTCGTAGTTAGGAAAAGGATCAATGGTAAGCACGGTGGTATCGAAATTGGCAGCGCTAATTGCCATTTTGTAATCGGCAGCGGCGGCGGAACCCAACTCCTGTGCTATTTCGGCCTTTCTGCGATTGAATAATATGGTTTCGGTAGTATCGTATGGTTCATTGTTTATCACGCCACCATCTACACAAACGGTAGTATAATCGGTAAGGGGATCCACTAAGGCATTCTTGGTGTGAGATATTTTAAGCAAAGGATTATCGTTGATATACTTTGGATCGCGAGTAAGAACTCGAGGAGCCAATCCAACAGGAAATGCTCCAGTAGCAATGGCTGCATCAATAAGCAGGTTGCGATTTACACCATCGGGCGTGGAAAAATTGAAAGGGATTTTTCCATCGTTACGATATGTTCCGGTAGGGTTAAGCTGAAAATGGACAATATCCTTATGCATCGTCATCCGATCCTCTCGTTTACCCTCAGCCGTAATAAACTGCAGCTGATAGTTAAACCCGCGAAGATTTGTAATGGTGGTAAACAGTTCCAAATCATCGGCAATATACTTTCGCTGGATGCTTGGATCAGCAATAAGGCTATCGATAGTCCGGCGAGCAATTTTCTCAATAAACAGGGAGTTGAATATTGATCGAACCTCCTTGTCCGGGTTTGATGCAGTGCTGAGGATATCATCGGAGCTAAGCATTTGGCTCATCATATCACTCGAAGGCTGTTCCGTAAGGTTAACCCAGGAGTCGAACATAGGATTTTGGGTGCTCGCAGCGGTTGCGTAATTCTGATGGTTAATATGCGGAAAATTACGTTGAATGCCCGCACAGGTAATCACCGCAGTCATTCCACCAGCCGATGCTCCACTTAAAATTTCAATGATAACGCTGTGTTTGGGAACGTCGGGTAAGCCAAGATCTTTGGCTTTTTGCCAACTCTCTAAGGCTTCGAATAGGTAATCCATTACACCAGCAGTGTAAGCTCCGGCAGAGATGGCTCCCGCCATTGAAATGCCAATTCGAAAAGTATTTTGATTACTCATGGCTTAGATTTTAATAGAAAGGAATTATCAGCAGTATTGTGGCTAGTCTCAGGGAAATTGAAGATTTCTATAATACTGCTTACGTTATATCACTGGATTTCTTCCGATGTAATAAAATGTAGATAATGGGTAGAATTCCTGCTGTGTTGAAAATGGCAATACAAATAAACCATGCCATGTCGTTGTTTCGAGCCGATTTCCACATGGCAATAATTTTCCAAACGACGTCCCAGATAGCCAGAACAATGATTAATGGTAATAGCCATACCAGTGTATTCAGTAAAACCGATGTTGCGTCCATTTTGGTAAGGGTTTAGTAAATATGGTTTTAAAAGAAACGATGAATAGGATAACTGAAAAACTACACTTTTCTATGAAAGATAACCCATTAAGGATACTGTCGGATATAAAACTTACTGGTGCCTAAAAACAGATTCATGGTGATGCAGCCTAAATGATGAGAAGGTAAAGCACTCCGTATCTGTCGATTCTTTCTTCAATAAATATAAACCATACTGCAATCCCACGCAAGTATCCGCTATATTTTTTTTGAGTGTGTAGCCGATTCAATCGAATTTTAACCAATGGAACCTAAGGAATAACAAGGAATGCAAGAGCATATCCGTTAAGGCGTTTTGCATTCTTTTGATAATTGCAGAGGAGAAGATGGATGCTAATACAGCAGATCGGTGATACCATTGAGCGATTACCTATTTATACCGAGGTTGCTAAGTTACATCGAAGGCTCTAAGACTCACCTAAGGTTAACGCCAATCACCCTCCTATGGCGTTCCATATGATATTGTAGTTCCCTTGCATCAAGAATACAATCAGGATTTGCTTTATTTCACCCTAACAGCATAATCTGAGATTAAGAATTTTGAATTATATGCAGTGTTAACTCTAATCCATCCGTAGAGTGTATCGCTCCTATTAATCATCCTTATCCCAACAAAACTCAAATAATCATCTATACTCCAACTATTAAATGGTGTGGTGCTTTGCACATTCCCAATCATTTGAATTTTTTCCTTTGTCCATAAAGTATGGTTACTAATAGTATCTCCCTGAACAAACTTTTGTGCTTGAGTAACCCGTATAGGGTAATCAATTACATTATATGCAATTTCTACATTTGAGAGCAATTCAATAGCACCAATTTTAGAAAAAACAGGAAAGCAATCACCCACTACGTCAGGATTACTTGGCGGGGGACAATTATAAGTCACTAATTCTTCATAGTATCTGAACTTTATATCGTTTATACCATCGCTATTTACGTCAAAAAGCACGGAATCTAAATAGGTGTAATTTAAATCATCCCCTTTTCGATATCCTTTAACCTCTTTTACCGGTATAAAACAGTTCGAAACAAGGGAGTCGCCGATAAACTGGCCAGCAATAAAATGCTTTTTAACCGGCAACGTAATAGTATCTACACCATTCTCCTCCGTTTTTTCGCAGCCAAAGCATAGACCAGCAAAAATCAATACAAATAGTAATCGTGTTGTCATAATGTACGTTTAAGCCGTTTCTAAAATAATTCAGATAAAAAAGTTCACTCTGTGCAAATCAGTGTTATTTAGGATGATTATATCGACGCCAAACTACAAGTATAATTATTTATTTGGTTATTTACGTCCTGATTTAGCCCGCAAATGATTTGAAATGAAAGAGGCTTTCTCCATGCTAGTCGGCAAGTTCCTTGAGCAAAATCTGGATACGCTTTTCGTTTCCAACAATCCACACCTTATCATCCTCCTCAAATAGCATATCCGATTCGGGGTTTAGCAACCGCTGGCCGTTGCGTTCAATCCCGACAACCAACCCTTTGGATCGTTCCCGTATCTTCGATATGCGAATGCTTTTACTTATCAGCGGTGAGCGACTACCTACCGTGAATTGATGCAGCGCAACGTGCTTCTTTATATCTACGGTAGGCGTTTCATTTACACTATCATCCAGGTGCTTATTGAACTTATTGAGCTGCTCATCCGTGCCAATTACCATAAGGTTATCGTGCGGGTAAAGGTGTTCGAACCGGTTTGGGATATTGATTAAGAGATCGCCACGCTCAATAGCTGCAATGTTTATTCCGAAATCCTCCCTCAGCCGAGCCTCAAACAGGGTTTTCCCGATGTAGGGTGATTGGGGACTCAACACAAACGAGGTGATGTGGGTATCCCACGGCGTTGGGATCACCTTTGAGTCAGTCTCTGTTTCCCGCGCATGGTAGTTGGTTAAAAATCGCAATTCAATTTGGCCATAAAAAGCCTTAATCCTTCTTGAGAGAATCAGAAGGATAATACTCGCAACAACTACGCCCATCAAGGCGATCTTGGGAGAAAAGAGTCGATGAAACAAAAAACCGATATAGAATACCGCCAACAATACCCTTGAAAATAGAAGCATGATCAAAGGGCGTCGCCGAGCCGGATTAATCCACACATTGGCGTACGCCTGACGCTGCGTGCGGCGGAATGCGAGTGCCCACAGAAATGGTGCCAGCACTGCAAGGGAAACCATTACCGTGATCACCCTGCTCCACTCATATCCGGAGAAGAGTGGTTCGAGATATTTTGTACTCAGAATTATAATAAAAACAATGATTACCGAGAATACAATCACATTTATAAGGTAAAAACGGAGCACCTTTTTCCAATCGCTCACCTCCGAAATGTTTTGAGTTCCCAGGCTATACTTGGCCAAAAGATTTTTTATGTTTTGAGGGAGTCTTCCCTCAATGGTCTTGTAAACAGGCTCCGAGAGGCGAATCATGTATGGGGTAGTAAAGGTTGTAATTACCGATACTGCAACCGCTATGGGATAAAGAAAGCTGCTGGTAACATTAAGGCTAAGACCTAACGCTGCAATGATGAATGAAAACTCTCCAATTTGGGAAAGCGACATCCCCGACTGCATAGCAATTCGGAGGGGTTGTCCTGCAAGAGTGGCTCCAAATACTACAAATAGTGGTTTAGCAAATAGCAGAACTAAGGTAGCCGCAAAGATGGGTAACGCATATTGAACCATCATCTGCGGATCAATAAGCATTCCCACCGAAATAAAGAAAATGGCTCCAAATAGATTCTTGACCGACTTAAGCAGGTGTTCGATTCTCTCGGCTTTTGTTGTTTCAGCCAAGATCGAACCCATGATGAATGCACCAAGAGCAGGAGAGAATCCAACATAGGTAGCCAATGCAACCATCAGGAAACACAAGGCTAGCGAAACAATCAGAAGCGTTTCGTCGTTGAGCAACAACCGCAACTTTTGGAGCAAAGTGGGAAGAAAAAATATTCCGGAGACAAACCACAGGACGAGGAAGAATGCCAACTTTAAAACCGACATAATCATTTCGCCTCCGGCAAATGTCTTGCTAACGGCCACGGTGGAAAGCATTACCATTAACAAAACGGCCACAAGATCTTCGATAACCAGCACACCAGTAACTACGCTTGCAAATTTCTGATTCTTTACCCCCAACTCATCGAAGGCACGAATAATAATAGTGGTGGATGCGATGGCCAAAATACCGCCTAAGAAAAGACTGTCGATGGTGTTCCATCCAAGTAACCTACCCAGCCCAAACCCCACACCCATTGTAAGCGTAACCTCGGTAAGCGCAGTAACAATTGCTACGCCCCCAACCTTAATTAGACGTTTAAAACTGAACTCGAGGCCAAGGCCAAACAGCAGAAAAATAACGCCTATATCGGCCCATATTTTGATGCTATCGGTTTCAAGAATAGTTGGGAATAGGTTGAAGGAAGGACCAATAATAAGTCCAGCAATAATATATCCCAATACTACCGGCTGCTTTAATCTTTTAAAAATAAGCGTTACTGCAGCAGCCGCACCGAGAATAAGCGTCAAGTCAATAATCAGAGCGGGAAGATGAAGCATATACTACTGTTTCGTGTTGCCAATTAAAAATCGGTTGCAATAGAACGCATTACCTAATAATTTAAGAGATGCTTACCGGTTGCAAAACCCTACTATATCTACAAATCGCAGGATACAAGATACCATTTTGCCTCCTATCCAAATCTACCATTTTTTGCGGAAAACGCAATAACCTCTTTCTATAAGCAGTAAACCTGAAAAATGGCCTGTTCCATTAATCAACCATGGTAGCCTCACCTACTCGGTGGATGTGTTAGCAAAATACGTTGCGTAATGCAAACAATTTTGCACAACAATGTTAATCGGAAATTCATGATGCCGGGTCAGCAATACATGGTGACAATTCCGAAATACAAATCCCAGAACGAGAATGGAAGATAAAAACAGAAAGGTATTATGTCAAGATACAAATACAATAGGGCATACCCGCAATGAAGACTATCATATGCGTACTGCACTGTCATCCGCACAAGCAGTGCGCGTTATGGCAAATCTACGGGGCCATTTCACCGGAATATCCAGCACTATTTGATAAGTGTATAGACTATTGTTTGAGAGTAGATTAATATCTAAGATGCACTACTCAACTATCTTTAATCCAAATGCGGCATTTAAAAATTTTCCTTTTTTTAGCGGCACAATAGAATCCAAAAGACGATTATCCCATATCCCATTAAACAATTCACTTCGGAGGTAGGTGGCTTGATGGTTCAATGAAGTAAATACAATGGAAGTTTTAAGGATTCTTTTGGGTTTAATTATTTGTTCTGTTTCTCCATCAGTGCAGCCAATCCATTCCATACCGACAAACACACCATTTACAGGTAAAGTAATGCCAAACTTAGAAATATCGTAATCTATAATACCATCATTTTGTGGAGTTATGTACACTACCAAATTCTCGTTTATCAGTTCTTTGTCGGGCATCCTATTGCTATTGCAACTATATAGATGAATACGAATGACAGTTTTAGTTTTCTCGTTCTGCTTAAACCTGAATAATAAAGATTTAATGGGCGATTCTAATCCTGTCTCATTTTCCACTAAAACAGCACATTCAAGACCAGACTCTGCCCCTATGCGAACCTCTTTTTTGTTATTGATATAACCTAATGTCTTAAAGTTTATACATGGACGCACCACCACTTCTTTTATGTTGAATGTTTTTCTGTGCAGGCCTATTGTCTTGCTTGCAATTTTGGTAAGCGTTGTGGGTTGGTAGCCCATGCAGGAAATCCTAATACTATCAACCGTGGATGGCAAAGTGATGGTTACAACGCCCAAAGCATCGGAATAGACACCGCTGCATTGGTTCGCATGAAAATAGGCAAACGTGGCAAATTCTATCGGCTCTTTCGTTTCATCATCTACAATAGTTAGTTTAATGTTCTCTTGTGAATAAGATAAGAGGAAAAGCAAGCAAAATAAAACTGTGATTACAATTGTTTTCATCGGTATACACTATAACCTGTGACGATTAGACTATTTTGGAATTATCATAGAGAAGAGACACTAGCTCGCTCGGATATTTTACCTGTAATTGCGCTGCAAGCCATTACAGCGCAAAGCCCTTCGGTCTATGGCCTTCATGCTTCGCCTGCAAAAGTGTTTACAACACACTTTCCTGAACACTTCCGTGTTTAGCCTACACAACTACTGTATTACCTTTCCCGATTAACTTCCTTTGACTTCGAAGTTTTAACCACAGAGAAATTTTACACAGAGGACGCAGAGAGGCAATTGTTAAAAGGCTGTAGAAATTTAGGGATCAGCATTACTTCGTATAACTTCTTTTAATTCTTTAACTTCCTCTAACTTCTTTTAACTTCCTCTAACTCCATTTAATTCTTTAACTTCCGTTTAACTACTCTTTACCATTTAACACCTTACTATCGAATTACCCCAATATAAAATCTTCAAGTTATCAATTTTCGAACTGAGATTACTCCATCTCCATCTTAGCCTTTGCATCGAAAAGCGCACGTTCCATCTCTTCCGACACTCTTGGATATTCCATCTTAAGCCCTTTGAGTTTCTGTGCAATAATATTACCCACGGCATAGCGCATAAACCACTTATGGTCGGCAGGGATTACATACCAAGGAGCATCCTCGGTGGAGGTTTCCTTCAGCATTTCATTGTAGGCGTTCATGTAGTCGTCCCATCGCTCGCGCTCCTTGAGATCGGCCAGCGAGAATTTCCACCGCTTACTCTTATCATCGATACGTGCCAGCAACCGATCCTTTTGTTCCCCCTTTGAAAGATGAAGGAAGAACTTAATTATGATGGTACCATTTTCCACCAAGTGGCGCTCCATGCTATTAATACTACGGTAACGATGTTGCCAAATATCGCTTGAAATATCCTTCATAACATGCAAACCAGGAAGTTGCTGTTTGAGCAGAATCTCGGGATGAACGCGTACCACCAGCACCTCCTCATAGTACGAACGGTTAAAGATACCAATTCGTCCACGCTCCGGCATGCACCGGTAGTTTCGCCAGAGAAAATCGTGATCGAGCTCCTCCTTTGAGGGTTGCTTAAAGCTGTAAACTTGACAGCTCTGGGGGTTTAATCCCGACATCACATGCTTAATGGTGCCGTCCTTACCCGCAGCATCCATCGCTTGAAAAATTATAAGAACAGAGTTGCGATCGGAAGCATACAACAAATCCTCATGCTCAATCATGGTATTTAAATTCTCTTCCAATAGGTTCTTGGCGTGATCCTTGTCTTCGACACCATCAGTGCCATTAGTCGAAAAATTTTTCAGGCTCCCCTTTCCGTTAGTAGGAAATTTAAAGAGCAACTCAGGATTATTGTTTCCCATAATCGTTATTTTTAATTACCAGTTTATCTAAACATCAGCAATATATGGCAATGCAAAACAAGCAACTTATCATGCACCCAATAAGCATATGCTTAAACCCTACTAAAAATAAGCAATTTTGACATAACAAGTTGCTTTTTGAGGTATATATTTCACTATTATCCCGGTAAAATAGTATATCTTCGGCCCCAAAATATACTAAAGGTGAAGCGTTTAAACTCTATCCATTTTACAGCCTTAATGGTTGTTATTATTTCTGGGCTATCGCTCGTGGCAATACGCCTACTGTTCCATATTCAGCCAGTTGTAAACCCAATGATCAGCTACACAGCCGACATTATTGCCATTGTGGCATCTATCGGGTCCATTCTGGGTGGCAATGCATTGGCGAAGGAGGCCATGGGCGATTTGAACTACAAGACCGATATTACCATCAAGATGAAAATCTTTCAAGTAGCCTTTATAAAGAAGATGATCCTGATTGGTCTAGGCGGTGTATTGTGTGCAGTAGCATACTTTCTCACGGGAAAGAATACGGCTCTGATGCTCCTTGGCATGCTCGTTATCTATATGCTCGTCAGCCGACCAGCTAAATTTCGGGTGTCCGAAACAATTAACGTAGCAGAGGAAGATTTACCTGAATAGCCTTTACTGGGGCGAAGAAATATCGTGTTTCCAAACGCGAAAAAATTTCTCCTGCTCCTTTTCCCAACATAGCTCAATGGCAGCAATCGCAAGATTTTGCTGCCATTGCTTTCTTCTAGAAAGATCAGAGAGCATCCCTCTTATTGTATTTGCCAATGCTTGAGGCGTTCGCTCCATGAGCACAACACCAATGCTATAGCCCTCTACCAACTTGCGCATTTCGGGCAAATCGGATACCAGCACGGGTATTCCGGCGAAAATATAATCGAATAGCTTATTGGGCAAACAATAGCGATAGCTGAGCCCCAAATCCTCCTCCAACGAAACCCCAACACTCGCCTGGGTTGTTATGCCACGCAGTATTTCGGGGGCAATTCGCCCAAGTAGCTTAATCTGTCCAGAATCCACCAGCGGTTGCACTAATCGTGCAATAGTATTGTCGAGATATCCCGTTCCCACAATCCAGAGTTCGGCTTCGGGAAGAAAATGCATCGCTTCGCACAAGAGTTCAAGCCCTCTGCCAGTATTAATGGCCCCTTGGTAAATGATAACGTTTTGATTCGATTGATTTGCATTGAAACCTGAAATTGAAAGAGGCACATTGCGCACTACCGAAAACGATTTACCATAGCGGCGAGCATACTCCTTGGCAACTCCCTCCGATACGGTTATTGCAGTATCGACACCTGGAATGCAACTGCGTTCCACCATTTTCCAAATAGCGCGGGTTAGCCGATGATCATCCCCTACTAGTTCAGGAACATCGGGGAAAAGTTCATGCGCATCAAAAACAAGTTTGAATCCCTTTACGAGCTTTGCAAGCCTGGCGGCAAGAAGTGTATCGGTATCGCAGGCCACCACCACAGCGTAAGAATGAAAAAGAAGGTGAAAGAATGCTCTAATGTTGAAACTCAAATAAAACAGAGGTCCGCGCTGGAAGAGCAAATGGAATCGTACCAACTTGTGAGTCATCCTGAAACTACGACTGCTATACGAACGCATAACACCCACTATGGATATATCATAACCTAACACAGCCATACTTCCCGCCACTTTCGCCACGCGCTGATCGGCTTCAATATCGTTAGTTACAAGAATTACGACTCGGCTCACCTGGTATTTTAAATTAAATCTACTAAATGGTTAATTTTTGAGAGAGGAGAATTATGGATTGACAATCTTGTATCCTCCTTAGCAATGCAAGGAATGATTAAACATTTTTTTTCAAATATAGCGAAAGAACCATGCCCAACCGCTTCCTTGCGCATTGAAAGTATGCTTATCTTTGAACAAATTAAGGATTGATGAAGAGATTTGAGACTTATTCGCTAAAACCATTTAACACCTTTGGCATAGATGCCACTGCACATCAGTTTGTTATTCTTGAATCAGCCCAAGAGGTTGAACTTCTCGATAGCCTCTTACCAGATAGAGAACCGATGCTCGTGCTTGGAGGGGGAAGCAACCTTCTGCTCACCTCCGACTTTAAAGGAACCGTGGTAGCCCCTTGGTTTACAGGCATTGAAATTATTGAGGATGAAAATGAATATGTTTTAGTAAGGGTAGCTGCGGGAGAAGATTGGGACTCGTTGGTGGAATGGAGTTGCCTGCGAAACCTTTGGGGTATCGAAAACCTCTCGCTCATCCCCGGAAAAGTTGGTGCCTGTCCCATTCAGAACATTGGAGCATACGGAGTGGAGGTTAAAGATTCCATTGAAACGGTAACCTATTACCACTTAGACACGAAAAGGTTTGAAACCATAACCCACAACCAGTGCCATTTTGGATACAGAACCAGTATATTTAAACAGGAATTAAGAAATAAGATTATTGTAACCTCCGTTGTTTTTCGCTTGTCAAAGTTGCCAACAGCAGTGCTACACTATGCCAACCTACAGGATCTTGCCGGCGAAACTCCATCGCCCATGACCATCAGAAACGTGGTGATTGGAATACGGGAATCGAAACTTCCCGATCCCAAAATAACCGGAAATGCTGGTAGCTTTTTCAAAAACCCAGTTATAACTGAAGAACTATTCATAAAGATAAAAGAGACTTACCCCGAAATCCCATCTTACCCAAGCAATGAGGGAACGGTAAAAGTTCCCGCAGGATGGCTGATCGAAAAAGGTGGATGGAAAGGAAAATCCATTGGTAATGCAGGCGTTCATGCAAAACAGGCACTGGTAATTGTAAACCATGGAGGGGCCACCGGAGCGGAAATAATCGCACTAGCAAAAGAGATACAGCGAAGCATTTACAGCCAGTTTGGTATTGAACTCGAAATGGAAGTAAATGCAGTATAAGCAGGTCAATATACCAGTAACCATCAACAATTAACCATTCACTGCCTTTTACATCAACAACATCAAAATAGCAGCTTAACAACATTCACTAACGGGATATCGGTAGGAGTTGTATCCTACCTTTGCAACCATTAAAATAGACGAATATGGAAAAGCGAATTATTGAACCAAAAGCAGCCATCACCATGAGGCTAGTGAAGAGTGAAGATTTAAACCACCACGGGACCCTTTTCGCAGGACGGACCGCAGAGTGGTTTGTGGAATCAGGGTTTATTGCCGCCGCCACACTAATCGATCCTCAGCATGTAGTTTGCCTCCAAATTCATGGCATGTATTTTAGCAAACCGGCGCGTCCAGGTCAAGTTTTAAAGTTCTCATCAAAGATTGTGCTCGCAGGTAGAAGTAGCTTAGTTGCTCATATCGAAGTAATTCGCGCAGGTAGTGTAGAAGAACCCTTCGTAAGCGGGTTTATCACTTTTATTCACGTTGATGACAATACAAAACCCTCAGCTCATAACCTTGTAATTGTTCCAAAAACAGAGGAAGATATTCAGCTCCAAACACAGGCAAAAGCGCTTAGAAAGTAATAATAAACACACGACATTAGCAAAAGAGCAACAACCGACAGGTTGTTGCTCTTTTTTTGTGAATCAAGAATCAACTACGCCCTTAGGTGGTGGCGCAACAGCAACCACAACGGACATAAGGAACAGGACAATAGAGGGAGTTCAATTAGAAACAATCGCCTCCACGTTTAAAAAAAAGTATCGCACCTACGGCGCTCAAAAAGGCACAAGCGGTAATTTAATTACCATAATGTGGTGCCTACGGCACCCTTCTACAAACACTTTTTCGTGCAGTGGGGATGGTTCGACATACTAAATATCGTGCCAATTCAACATTTGATCAGCACATAACGCATCCAAGATCAGCCGCCTCCGGAGGAGGCAAACATTGGTAGAAACAAAAACACCAAAACCAATTTGCGCCCCGTAGGTGGCGCCACATAGTAAACAGCGCATAGACAATCATACCCTAAAGTTGGCAGCAGCGAATCAACAATGCACGTAGGGCCACGACCTGCCGTGCCCGCCAGCCAATTTTCCATTCAACCACGCCGTGGTTGATGCAAGCCCTATGCCGGAAACCCCACATGAAATGTGGGGTTAATGCCTTCGGCGAGCACGCTGCGCTCGGTTCACTTTTCACCCTTTCCCTGGGGTATAAACAAAAAAATCCCGGCCTCTTTCGAGACCGGGATTGAAGAACGGCGGCGACCTACTCTCCCACCTTTCGGCAGTACCATTGGCGCTGGCGGG
>NZ_FMYP01000003.1 GCF_900096565.1 Williamwhitmania taraxaci | reverse complement strand
ATATCCTCGGCGCATTCGCCGCCGCATAAAACCAGCATGAGGTAGGATCGAAACAAATCACTGTAGGAATACTGTGCCTTAACTCCCCGAATGCCAAGCGTTTGGTCTATGGTGTCGTAAATAGAGGCCTCCCGGATAATTTTGTCTGCAAAATTTATTCCGCCAAAAGAGTTGATGGTGTCGCTAGAATATGTAATTTTCATCCGCTACGATGTTTTCACCTAAGTAGGTGAAAATATTTTAATCGGGAAAGCCTTGTGATGATTATTATTACAGGGGTTCCCGATTATTTTATGCTTTTATGTTGCGGATATAAGGTATTAACAGTTTCGAACAAACGTTTGCGAGGCGATTTTTTTTTACTACTTTTCGCTCGCTTAATTCTAGGGCATAATGGGAAATGTGAGTGGCAAATTAGAGGATTATTTCGATAAGTTCAGGCAAAATATTGTCGGCATTGATGCTACTTACGAGTCTCCGTATGGTGTAAAGAAGGTGGTTTATGCCGACTGGATTGCCAGTGGTCGACTCTATGGACCCATTGAGGAAAAGATGCTCAAGGTTTTTGGACCAATGGTGGCTAATACGCATACCGAGAGCAGTGAGATGGGGCGGTTTATGACTGAAGCCTATCACTTTTCGCTTCACGAAATTAAGCGCCATGTAAACGCAAATGCCAGCGATGTGATTATTATGGCTGGCTTTGGAATGACTTCGGCCATAAATAAGTTCCAGCGCATATTGGGGTTGAAGAATTTGGGGGCAAAATTTGCCTCGGCTGATGAGCGACCTGTGGTTTTTGTTACCCACCTTGAGCACCACTCCAACCACACCTCTTGGTACGAAACCAATGTGGATGTGGTAGTCGTTGAGCCTGATGAGAATCTGTTAGTCTCTGCCGATAAGTTGAGAGAGGCACTTGAGCCGTATAGGCATCGTCCGCTCATTATTGGCTCGTTTAGTGCTTGTTCAAATGTAACGGGAGTATTTACACCCTACCATAAGTTAGCTGCCGCCATGCACGAAGTTGGTGGCTACTGCTTTGTTGACTTTGCGGCGTCGGCACCGTATGTTCACATGGATATGCATCCGGAGAATGAGGCTGAACGATTGGATGCCGTTTTCTTTTCGCCACACAAATTCTTAGGTGGCCCTGGTACTTCCGGCGTGTTGATATTCAATTCTTTGCTTTATAAAAATCGTGTTCCTGATCAGCCGGGTGGGGGAACTGTAGATTGGACCAATCCTTGGGGAGAGTATAAATACATCGACGATATTGAACGGCGCGAAGATGGTGGAACTCCAGGTTTTCTTCAAGCCATACGTTCGGCACTCGCCATTGGGCTTAAAGAGCAGATGGGGGTAGATAATATTGTGAAACATGAGCACGAGTTGGTATGCTATGCGCTCCAAGAACTGGATAGTATTCCTCGTCTTGTTAAGTTGGCTGATAACTGTAGAAGTCGGATAGGTGCCGTTTCCTTTTACATGAAGGATATACACTATAATTTGATTGTTAAGTTATTGAGCGATCGGTTTGGGATTCAGATGAGGGGTGGTTGCGTATGTGCAGGTACTTATGGGCACTTTCTGCTGCACGTTACCAAGGAACAATCGCACGCTATTACCGAAATGATTTCGCATGGTGACCTATCGCAAAAGCCCGGTTGGGTGCGGTGGTCGATTCATCCGACTACTACCATGTCGGAGATTAATTTTATTGTAGGATCCCTGAAAGAAATTGCTGAGAAAGTTGAAGAGTGGGCCCTCGACTATAAATATTGCAAAAAATCCAACGAGTTTTGTTATTCGGGATTGAATAAGATAGAGCCCGCACCCATTGAGAACTCTTTTACTCTAGATTAATACCTAAACCTAACCTAGACCCGAGGGGCTTGCATTACCTAAGTGTGAGTCCCTCATTTTTTTTGATTAACCTACTGCAATCTAATTAATGCTGTTTAAAGAGAGAGGGTTTACCATCTGCAGCATTAGTTCGTCCATCCATCCGTTTTGGGTCTTTAGCCATTGCTCTTTAATGCCGACTATCTTAAATCCCATTTTCTGGAATATTTGAAGGCTTGCTGTGTTTGTGGCGGCAACGTTACAGTAGAGCTGGTGTAGTTGCAGTGTTTCAAATGCATACTTGGTTAGCAACCGGATTGATTCACTGGCATAGCCCTTGTTGCGTTCCTCTTCGTTGTGGATCAAAATGCCGATACCTGCTCTGGAGTGGAATGGATCAAAGTCGAACAAATCAATGGCTCCTACTGGGTGAAACATAAAGGAACTTTGATCCTTTGCCTCGATGATCAACCGTAATTGCTTTGCTTCATAAATATCGATATGAGCCGATTCAATATACTTCTTAAGTAGGTATTTTGAGAATGGGGTAAGGGTGTTGCTTACTGCCCATATTTTCATGTTATTTTCCCAACTGTAGAGCAATTCAATATCGCTAGGCTCTATAGCTCTCAGTCGGATATGTGCACTTTGCAGCAAATTGTCCATAAATATTTCTATTTGATCCTACTCAAATTGGTAACAAAAGCATCGGGGTAGATTGGTGAAACTTTTTGCTTTAGTACCTGGATTGCCATTTCACGATCGCTAAATTCGCCCAAAATATAACGGTACATGTTGTCTTTTCCTCTTACCTCCTTCACCAAATCGGCTAGTCCTTTAAAATTGGAGACGGGCACTGGTTGTTTTGCGGCTAATATTTGAATGGTGAACTTGACCTCATTTGAGGCAGCAGGCTCTTGTTGCTCAAGGTTGCTATCTTGGGTTAGAGTTGATAGAGTAACGTCACTGATAATGGTTGCTGTTGCGTATCCGCCGTCGATACACTGGTTCATCAACTTGATTGCATCAGCTTTGTTGCCGAATTCACCCACCGTAACGAGGTATCCAACAGGTGTTTTATATGGCTTAACAATTTGGTTTTTCAGCAGGGGCAACGTTTGAAAAAATGTGGTATCGGGCTGATTGCTTGTCCGACATAATAGGATCGTAAAGAAGTTCTCTTTATTGGCCTTCAGGTTTTCAGGGATGGAGATATCCTCTGCGATAATTAAAGACCTATCTGATTTTAGAATTTTAATGGATACCCGTCGGTTGAATCGACGGCCTAAAGGGTTGTCGGTTCCATCCGGATTTTGATTGATGGCAATATTTTCAGCTGCGCCCACACCCCGGGCGACAAATCTAGAGGGATCAATTCCTTTGTCCGTAAGGAGATCTATCGCTGCTTTCGCACGTTTCAACGAGAGCGTCTTGTTGTATGCTTGTGCTCCTTTTGTATCCGTATGACCAACAACCTCAACGAGAACTGAAGGATATGCTTGCATGATGTTGTAAACCTTTTCGAGTTCAACTTGGGCGTCTCGGGAAAGGATATAACTGTCAAATCCAAATTGAATAGATCTTACGGTTAAATATTCCCCCGAAAGCACTTCGCTTGGGATAAGAAAAAAGGTGTAAGGTAGTGTTGCTCCGGCAACTTCTTCCGGTACATAAAAGTCGTTTCGGATAGTCTGATAACCATCGGCTTCGGCAATCATGGTATAGTTTCCTGTTGATACCGAGAAGGAGAAGTCTGTGCTTCCGACAGCCATCTTTGGCAAAAGCGTATCGCCAGAACGTTGATCTATGGTGAATAGTTTTAGGTTAGCACTTGATAAATCGGCCTTGTCTTGGCTTAAAACGCTACCACTAATTTCAGCCAAATTACTATTAGGAACGAGCCCAATCTCGGCAAGTTGAGTTATAACTTTTGTTGTGTTTTTTCGCTTAAAGACAAGTCCTTTTATGCCAGGTCCACAAAGGGGGCTGAAAAAAAGATCGTCGTCGGTTGAGTTCATTGGATAGCCTAGGTTTATTGGACTGGAGTATCCTTCAGAACTTACTTTGGAGAAGAATATGTCGTAGCCTCCCATGTTTTCGTGACCTTGGGATGCAAAGAACAGCATTCCTTTGTCTTCACAAAAGTAAGGGGCTTCTTCGTTGTAAGGGGTATTGATTGATGAACCTGCATTTTGAGCTGGGCCCCATTCCCCCTTGCTATCTAACTCCGATTTATAGATGTCTATTCCTCCAAATCCACCTTTGCGATTCGATGAGAAGTAAAGCGTTTTTCCATCCTTGGATATAGATGCGTTGGTCTCCCAGTAAGGCGTGTTAATGTTTTTGTTTAGTTTGGTTGCCTTTGACCACTCCTTTCCATTGAACTTACTATAGAATATTTCACCATTTCCATGGTCGTTGCTGAAAATGAAGATCTCCTTTCCATCTGCACTGCAACTCGAAATGCTGATTTCGCCATCAAGCCCAACAGGTATATTGAGGCTTATAGGTGTTGTCCATTTTCCTTCAACCTTTTTGCTCCAGTATAATGCCTCATAGAATTTTTTGTGTTGAGTGAAGAATAATGAGGATTCGTCTTCCGAGACAATGGGAGCGTAGGCCAATTCTAGGTTTGGAAATTCAAATTCTAAAATATCGAGAGTTGTTTTCACTGGTTTTGCAAGAAAAAACTTAGCTTTTTCGCAGGCTTTGATTTGTTGATCAACAAAGTCGTGATTGTAAACATCCTTAACGTCGAGTTGTGCCTTAAAAGTGTTGTAGGCTATAATCGCTTTTTCTAACTCAATCTTTATTCGATAGGCATCACCTAGGTAAAGCCAGATAATCGGGGGCGCTGATGTTTCTTTATAAGAACCCTCTTGGTAGGTATCGCTTATCTTGTTCGAGGCATACTCGAGATAGGCCAGTGCTTTTTCCTTCTGTCCTGGAATATTAAGCAAGCAAAATCCTATTCGGTAGTTGATGTTATGATTCGCCGGTTCAATCCTTTGGGCTTGGGAGTATAGAGCCAGAGCTTCGCGGTAATCTCCATACTGGAAATAGTATTCCGCATCCGAAAAAATATCTTTAAACGATTTCGGGAGGCTTTCCTGAGAAAAACTTGGCGAAATGCTAAAAGTTAGTAGCACCGATAGAAGTAGATGAAGCCCTTTCATTTTCTGTCGCGTTTTTTTTGTTTTCTTTTCTTCGCAAGAATCAATAGAAATATAAAGGCGCCAATTGCGAGTATGAATCCGCCTGTATATTTGATGATATGCATTGCACTCGGCCTTTCAAAGGCAAGCGTGAGGTCGTTCCGTGCCTGTGCATTAAGCGAGTAAAACTCTTCAGAGGCTATTTCAGCCATAATAGAAATCAGTTCCTGCTTGTAGTTTTGAAACTCAACTTCGTCGATTGATTTTAGCAATGCAATTAGTTGATCAAATGTGGTAATATGGTTTGTTTCTGGGTCGATACTGTTTAGCATCAACTTCAATTTGCCGCTTGCTTTTGCCTTTAGCAAGTTTGCAAGCGCAAGGAAAGTGGACCCGCTTCGATCCTTTTTAATAGAGCCTGTCTTCGAATAGGAGATGTAACTGTTGTCGCGATTAGCAGCAAACTTATCGAGGTAAACTATGAGGGCATTCAGTAGTTCATCACTGGAAATTATCCCTGATTTTTGTGCTTTCAACAAGGACGCCATTAGAAATAGCGGCGATCCCGACTGGGTGTTTTGGGCTGTGGTGAATATGCTCTGGGGGATGTTTAATCCAATCGATTTGAATATTCTGTAGAATTGTGTCGCTTGATTATCGGAATTACTCGCTGCAAATGCACTGTTCTCCTTGGTGGAATGGGGCATGCCTGGTACGTAAAATATATCTTCAATCAGGCTGCGAATTTGCTGGGTAAGGTTTGTTTGAAATCGTATGTCGAGTAGAAAGGGTATGTTTAGGTTGCTAAACGATCTGGTTTCAAGTCGATTATGGTCAGTGTCTCTAGCGGAGTTGCTCTTTTGTGTATTTTCTAAATCAGATATTGCTTGAGCATTAATTGGAACGAAATTGGTTGGAGCCTCTTCAATGTTGCCCTTCTTTGACGCTAGAAGATTGACTTGGTCGCGTAGGTTGTAGCGCTTGCCCTCAAAGTATAGTTTAATCCTTTTATTTGCGTCGGAATAGTCGTCGAGGTTCAATCCCTCCGGTAAAATAAGTGCCAACTTTTGTGCGTTTACCGTATCTATGACCAATGACTTTTTGCTAGACGATCGCTTTCTTAGTTCTAACTGGTTGTGCATTACTACTTCCTTAGCGTATCGTTCCGAGAAAATTTCAATTTTAAAAATATCCATCTCACCATAGCTGTCTTCGTCAAAACGGGCCAGTAATCCATATTGGCCATCATCAATCGGGCAAAACTCAATATCGTCATCGGATGTGTTAATCGGATAGCCTAGATTTTCCGGTTTTGACCATTCGTCGCCTTTGCTTGCGTTGGCGAAATATATATCATAACCGCCGAGCCCGAGAAAGCCATCCGAGGCGTAAAATAGGGTTGTACCGGTTGATGTTAGTGAGGGCGCTATTTCGTTGTAAGCGGAGTTTATGTTTGGGCCTAGATTTTGAGCAACATCCCAAGTTCCATTAGGCAGTTTACGGCTTTTATATAAATCTAACTCTCCGTAACCACCTTCTCTATTACTCGAAAAGTAGAGCGTTTTTCCATCAGGGGAAATTGCTGCACTGGCTTCCCAATACTTGGTGTTGATGTTGGATCCTATATCTTCAATGGGATTCCATCTTCCGTTGCGATAATGGCTTACATAGATGTTTCCATCTCGGTTATCATCTTTGTAAAGGTATAATTCGGTTCCGTCAAAATTAAGCGATAACGTTTTAAGGTTTTGGTCGGTTTCTAACTCTGGAGTTATATTCACAGGAGTCGACCATTCATTGCCTTTTTTACGGGCAACAAAAACAGCTTGATAGAACTTACGCTTGGAGGTGTAAGCCAGAACTTGTCCATTGTAGGAAAGTGTAGGGCTAAAGTTGGAGAATCGATCGTTGATTTTCTGCCCTAAGTTGCTAAGCAAAAAGTTAATGGGTTTTTTTTGTATGGCTTTCGAACTTTCGATTGTACCCAGCTGAAGTTTGAGCATCGATATGTCGTAATCAGTGTCCTTCTTACCTGTCAGGCTTTGGAATTTTAAGAATGCCTCTTTTGCTTTGCTTAACTGGTTGTTTGCCAGATACGCACTGCCTAAAAAGAAGAATGATTCAATGGGCGCATTAGCCTCTTTTATCGAGTTTTCCTTGTAACGTTTACTTGTGCTGGCTGTGGCCGTTTCCAAAAAAGGGATTGATTTGTTTTTCTTTCCCGGTATGTTGAGATAGCAAATGCCGATACGATAACTGAGGTTGCTATTTTTGGGGATTTCGCGAACAACCTGCTGGTATAGTGCTAATGCTTCTTCGTAATCTTCAAAGAAAAAATAGCTGTTGGCATCAAGATAGAGTTCTTCTACAGAAGTTTTTTCATCTTTTTCTTGAGCTTGAACTAAACAAACCAGCAGCAGTAGCAGTGCAGTTGCAATAAACTTTAATTTCATTATAATGATTTAGCCAGTAATAGTTAGGAGTAAATAGCACATAATAATGCCTAAGCCAAGTTATGACTTTTTTAGAAAACATCCAATTTAAACTTTAAGCATTTTTGAAGGGGAATCGAAAATGCTAAGGATGTGTTGTAGCAATGGTTTGGATGTCATAATCACCAAATCCATTGATGTCGGGTCGGGCAATAATGAAGCGATTACCATTGTCCATAACGCAGAAATAAGTGTCGTCGTCGGTAGTATTGATACCGAACCCTAGATTTTGAACAGGACCAAAACTGGTTGTACTCATCGGAGCCGAGAAAATGTCGATCCCTCCATAACTTGGATGTCCGTTGGAGGAGAAGAAAAAGGTTTGGCCATCCTCTGACAGCACTGGCGAGTCTTCATCGAACGTGGTATTGATTCCTGGTCCAAGATTGATTGCCTCACCCCACTCATTGTTTACGCCTAGGTATGATTTGTATAGATCATAACCGCCATATCCGCCCTCTCGATTGCTGCTGAAATATAATGTTTTGCCGTCTTTTGAGAGGCAAGCCGACATCTCCATTGCATTGCTGTTGATATTTTTGTTGAGCCGCACCATCGAATTCCATCTCTTTGCAATGGTGTCGTAGCTGCTCATGAAGATGTTGAAATCATCCAACTCGCTGCGTGTAAAAAGGAGAATGTTTCCATCGAACGAGAGAGAACTGGTAAAGACAGAGCCTTCTGCATTGACCTCTGCTGTGACGTTTTTTGCCGGTATCCATTGGTCTTTTGCTCCAATTCGGCTTATGAAAATCGCACTGTAAAATCGCTGCATTGAGGTGTATGCAAGTACTTTGCCTGTTCCCGAAACAGTGGGTCTTACTTCTGGAAATGAGGTATTAATGTTGTTTCCCAAATTGGTCGCTTCTCGCTTGATTTTGTTTGCGGAGGGTGATTGCGCCATGTCTATTGAAACTAAATGATTGGCTACAATCATCTGCTCTCTTTTCTCATCGGGTTTTAGAAGTCTTTGGTATTCTTCGTAAGCTACTTTTGCTTTTTGAAGATTGCCGGTAATTCTATAGGCATTGCCTAGAAAAAGAAATGCCTGTCGAGGAGCTCCTGTTTCTGTAAAGTAGCCTTCTCTGTATGATGGGTTTATTGATGTAACTGCCTTCTCGAGATATAGAATTGCCTTTTCCTTCTCCCCAGGTGTGTTTAAGTAGCACTGCCCTATTCTGAAGTTAATGTTAGGATTATTTTTCCCCGCCTTGTAGAGTTCTTTGTACAAGGGAAGCGCATCCCTATATTCCTCGTATAGTACATAGTACTCCGCATCTACAAATACACGCTTGTAGTATGATTCTTTCTGGGAAAACCCGAGGGATATATTAATGAAAAATAGGATACAAATTGAAACAGTCGATCGCCCCACCTTCTTGATATTTTGATTTAATGCATCGCTTAAATGTTTCCTTACGAGAACAAAAATGGGAAAAAGATTTATCTAATGAAAATATATATTCAATTATTACAATACAATGGGCGGAGATCTATTCCTCTTTTTTTATACATCCTCAATGATTGGAGGGTGTACAGCTGTTCTCCTCGAAGATTAATTATTTTATTTTAGTTCGAAGTAACAATCGTAGTAAGCCGTTGATCCTGTTTGTTTTTGATTATGGCTACAAAAAAATTCGACCGACAAGGTTATTTTTGTCGGTCGATTATCTTAGTAAGTTCGGTTGGTGTCGAACTGTTCGAGCAGTGTTTTAATTCGTCGCAGAAACATTCCTCCTAGTGCACCATCCACCACGCGGTGGTCGTAGGCAAGCGAAAGTATGGCGATGGATCGTATTCCTATGGTGTCGCCCAACTCCGATTCAATCACAACGGGTGTTTTTTTGATAGCACCGATGGCTAAAATGGCCACTTGCGGCTGATTAATTATGGGTGTTCCTGCTAGTGTGTCAAACGCTCCAAGGTTTGTGACGGTAAAGGTACCGCCTTGAATTTCATCGAGCAGTAAGTTGTTGTTTCGGGCTCTTTCGGCAAGATCGTTTACCGCAAATGCCATACCAGTGAGGCTTAAGTGTTCTGCATTTTTTATCACGGGAACTATCAAGTTGCCACTGGGTAGCGCTGTTGCCATTCCCAAATTGATCCTTTTCTTGAGTAGAATCCGGTCACCATCAACAGAAGCATTAATCCCAGGAAATTCTTTTATCGCCTTAGCAATGGCTTCGAAAAATATGGGTGTGTAGGTGAGTTTTTGTCCTTCCTTTTTCTGGAAATCATTCTTAACACGATCTCGCCATTTAACGATTCCGGTTAAATCCACATCTATAAAACTGGTTACGTGGGGCGACGTTTGCTTTGACATTACCATGTGATCGGCAATGATCTTTCGCATACGATCCATTGGAACTACTTCTATTTCCTGTAAATTTTCTGACGACTTTGTCGGCTGTGCTGGGGTTGGCTTGTTTTGAGTTGTTTTTGTGGGAGCAATATGCCTGCTTTTTAGGAAACTGAGCATGTCCTCCTTTGTGACTCTGCCATCCACGCCGCTTCCTCTAACGGTTGCCATTTCTGCATTCGACACATTTTCTTCCTTGGCAATACTCCGAACCAATGGTGAAAGGAAAATATCGGAGCTGATAGGTTGGGTTGTACCCGCACTTTTATTCTCTGGAATAGAACTTGTTGGTGATATTACCTCTGAAGTTTTTGAATTAACTTTCGAAGCAATAGGTGTGTCCTCTTCTCCTTCTACCTCAATTATCGCAATTACTTGGCCAACTTTAGGTATTTCTCCCTCCTTAAATAATACTGACGTTAGTTTGCCAGCAGCAGGAGCGGGTATTTCAGAATCGACTTTGTCTGTAGCTATTTCAACAATAGGTGTATCCTCTTCTACATTTTGGCCAAGGGCTACTAACCATTTTGTAATAGTTGCATCTATTATTCCTTCACCCATGGCAGGGAGGATTACCTCAATATTTCTCATTGTGCTGGCTTTCTTTTTTCTACCTAATAAAGAATAACTAGGAGGTTTTGTTCAATGTTAACCCTTAAAAGTTTCCTTTAATAAGGTTAGGAAAACTCTTTAGGATAATTAAGATGTCTCCCGCAGCAGTATAGTTTTTTGCATACATTAAATTTGTTGTGTGTGCATTTTCAGTATTAATAGATAGGGCATTGCTAGGTGATATAATCCCATGTTTTAGGTTAGGGAGTAGTTTTAGTTGAGGGTCGTTGTGGAGGTAACCCACTACTGTTTCTTTTCCAATAAGTAATTTTAGAATACGAAATAAGAAAGTTTTAGGCTTTTTGTTTACTGGAAGCCAAAGAGGAATGGTTGATAAAAAGAAAAGTCCGAAACTAAAGTCAATAATTCTTTTTAGCCTTCGGTTTGTTGTAGATGCTAGCGTTTCTTGCCCAATAGTGTAAAGATCACCTGCAGTTTCAATTGAGTTGCTGCCAATAAGGGACAACCCTTTTGTGGGTGCAATTTTGAAATCGCAATTGAGCGATGATAGCTGCAGCATCAATGTTATAATATCGGTAGTAGATAAGTCGTTGGCGGAAAAAATTACTTCATCAATCTTTTGTACCCTTATTTTCTCCTTAAGTATTAGTAGTTGTTGATCGAAGTTATAATTGATTTGGGTTGGGTTAAACTGACTTACTTCACCTTGTGCTCCTGATAGTTCCAGCAGTTTGTTAATCCTATCCGTTTCATTTGTATCGGCAACGATTATTTTTTTGATTTTTTTTGGTTTAAGCGGAATGAATCCTTTTCCAAGGATTTTTCCGGCAACAATCCTCATGGTTGGGATCAACAAGAGTATGATTGTGGCGCTTGACGCAATAATTGCTCTTGAAAATCGAAATTTCTCGGGTAAAAAATTGTAGAATAGGAGTATGGTAATCGCCGCGATTACGACTCCTTTCCATACCTTGTTCAGCCGAAGAGGTCGGTCATACCCTCCACTAAGAAATATGGATAGCAGAAAAATAATAATAATCCCGGCAAGGAATGGGTTGGTGAGGTTTGTGGGAAATGGAACACCCTTCATGTTAGAACCCCAGACGTGTGTAATGGTTAAATAACCTATGGACGCCGTTAGGCTGTCGAGCAATGGCAGGATGATTTTGGTAAGTCCTCTCTTTATTAGAGAAATTAGTGCTCGGAGGTAAATCGCAAAGCGAATTGCTGAGGTATAAAGTTGGGCATCTCCGGAGGAGAAATGTTTTTGCGCAAACAAGATCATCGCCTTGTAGAATACCATTACGTAGTTTATGCTCCCTTTTTTTGTGCTTTCCCCTTTGTAATGAATTATGGATGTTTCCGCGAAGTAGTAGTTTTTATACCCAGCCTTCAATATTCGGTAGGAAAGGTCGATATCTTCGCCATACATAAAGAAATCTTCGTCGAGTAAACCTGCTATGTTGAGCGTTTTCATGCGCATAAACATAAAGGCTCCAGCCAGAATCTCCACCTCATTTGTTTTGTCGGCAGGAAGATGCCCCATGTAGTATTTGGCAAATCGAGCCGATCTTGGCCTTAATTTTATGATGCCGGAGATTTTGTAGAATGCTACTGCAGGTGTGGGAAGTCCTCGCTTCGACTCGGGCAGGTAGTTCCCCTTGCCATCAATCATTTTTACGCCCATTGCCCCCGCATCCGGATGGCTATCCATGAAATCAATGCACTTCGAAAATGTTTGTTCCTGAACCAGCGTATCGGGGTTCAACAGTAGTATATACTCTCCTTTCGAAAGCTGTATTGCTTGGTTGTTGGCAACTGCAAAGCCAGTATTTTGCTTATTTTCGATAAGGTTTACCCAAGGGTGTTTTTCCCGAACCATTTCGCAGGATCCGTCACCAGATAAGTTATCAACTACAAATACTTCTGCATCAAGACCTGCCGTTGCTGCTTGAACAGTTTGTAGGCACTGGTCGAGGAAGTGTTTAACGTTATAGCTGACAATGATAATGGAAAGCTTCATGCCGTAAATGTAAAAAAAAACTACCCAACCTAATCGGTCGGGTAGTTTCCTTTATCGTTGTGTTGAATTATTACATAAGTTTTTTAACCGCATTGGCTAATCGACGGACGCCTTCCTTGTTCTGCTCCTCGCTCATGTAGGAGAAGTTCATACGAAGGGTGTTTCTTCCACTACCATCGCAATGGAATACGCTTCCAAGAACAAACGCAACATTCTCTTTAATGGCAATCTCAAAAAGTTTTTCAGCATCCATATGGCTCGGAAGTGTGATAAACAGGAATAGTCCTCCCTCTGGTTTGGTCCAGCTCACTCCCTCGGGCATATACTCGCTCAGTGCCGAAAGCATGGCATCGCGCTTTTTGCGGTAAATGGAGATGATGTTACCAAGATTCTGATCAAAGTAGCCCTTCTCAAGGTAGTTGGCGGAAATCTTTTGTAGGAAAGGTGGTGTGCAGAGGTCTGTTGCCTGCTTCGCCATAACGATCTTGTCTATAATCGCTTCGTTGGCAATTACCCAACCAATACGGAACCCTGGAACAAATATCTTTGAGAACGTTCCTAGCAATATGACATTATTGGCATTATCGAGTTCGAAGATGGTTTTTTGAGGCGCACCTTCGAAGCGGATTTCGCGGTATGGGCTGTCTTCTAATATTAATACATCATATTTTTGACAGAGAACAATGATCTCTTTTCTACGCCATTCGGGCATCGTAATGCCGGCTGGATTTTGGAAATCGGGGATGATGTAAACAAACTTTGGCTTTTCGCCATTCTGCTTCATCTCTTCCAATTTTTGACCGAGCAAGTCGCTGCGCATACCATGCTCGTCTAAACTGATGCCTACCATTTGTGCACCATAATTATGGAACGATTGCAAAGCGCCAAGGTAGGAGGGAAGCCCGCAAATGATTTTGTCACCTCGATTTATAAATATCTTTGGAACTAAATCGAGACCTTGTTGGGATGATGTTAGTATAATTAGGTTGTCAATACTAATATTAAGGCCTTGGTTCTTGTATCTCTCAACCAATATTTTGCGAAGTTTTCCGTCTCCTTCGGTTGCTCCATACTGAAGTGCTTGTGCTCCCTCGTTATCATAAACTTCAGCAGTAATCTCTTTTAGCTGCTCTATTGGGAATGTTTCTGGAGCAGGAAGCCCACCTGCAAAAGAAAGGATGTCAGGTCGTTGTGTAAGTTTCAGCAATTCTCTAATTGCAGATTTCTTCATTTCCTTACCACTGTCCGACCAAATCTTGTTTAAATCGCTTATCATGATTGTTCTTTTTATGATGGTTTGCTTTCGAATTGTCAAAGAAAATCACTATTTGACTTCCATAATTGATAGTTATTACGGTTCGAAGTTGCAAATTGTTATTTTTATTACCAAATATTTTACTTTTATTTCATTTTTAGTGAAAGTGTTTCAAAACATATTCGCGTTTGGGTGTCGGTTTTTGTAGTAATCTGCTGGCTTATAAATTGGAATAGATGTCTTTAGTAATACCTAAATGAAAAAAGCATTACCTTGGAGGCAATGCTTTTAAATGTATTGGAATGGGTTCGTTACTTAACCTGTTTTGTGCAATAAGTAATGATCATCTTGCACGCATTTGTATTGTTTAGGCGGCAGGAGTGATGAAAATCTAGGCAAGCTTCCGGTTTAATATCTTGTTTGTAGTAGCACATACCTCTATTGTAGAGTGCAATGGTGTTTGATGGATCTATTTCAAGGGCTTGGTCGAAACTGGTTATTGCCTCTTTATACTTCTCTTGCTTATAGTAGAGAATTCCGATATTGCTATAGGCACCACCGTTGCTAGGGTTTATCGCAAGAAGTTTGTTAAAGTCGGCAAGGGCTCCTTCATAATCTTCCCTTTTAACTTTCAGGGAACCTCGGTTGAGTATTATTTGTTCCTCGAATGTTTTATTGTTTTGCTCGGCAGCCTTATCTAGAAAGGAGATGGCATTGTCAAGTTCGTTTTTCTTAATGCTGATGATTGCTTGCGCCAGCAAAAAACCTGCATAGTTAGGGTTTCCGACTAACGCGCTGGAAAGCAAACTTTGAGCCTCCTTTATGTTGTCGGAAAAGAGGTTGCTCGCAATTAGTCCGTAGGTGGCATCTAAATCGCCTGGTTTCGATTTTAGTGCAATTTTAAAGTCCTCGATGGCTCCCTTAAAATCTTTTTTATCGATTTTTTCAAAACCGGTTTTTAGCGCCGATTCGTAGTCTTGCCCATAGGATGTTCCTACCAGGCTAGAAAGTAGAAGGAATATAAAAAAAACGTTTTTCATGTTCAAATCATTTCTGGGACTATAGCGTATTTGTCCCTGCGTCAAAAAGTATCCTGTTTTTTATGGAGCGGCTCAGGGTAACCTCATCGGTGTACTCCAACTCGTCTCCAAAGCCAATTCCTCGGGCAATAGTTGTAACCGTTACCGAGTGGTTTCTAATTTTTCTAAAGATATAAAAATTAGTTGTTTCTCCTTCCATCGTAGTGCTAAGTGCTAAAATTATCTCTTTTACGGTTCCGCTCGCAATTTTGTTGACCAATGAATCAATCTTTAAATCGGATGGGCCTACGCCTTCCATCGGCGAGATAATACCTCCAAGGACATGGTATACTCCGCTGAAACTCCCTGTGTTTTCTATGCTCATGACATCACGTACTGATTCTACTACGCACACCAAACTATGATCGCGGCGCGGCGATGCGCAAATGCTACAGGTCTCTGAATCGGAAATATTGTGGCACAAGGAGCAGTATTGGGTTTGGGTGCGCATTTCAATTACTGAGCGGCCAAACCGTTCTACATCTTCCTGCGGTTGCTTAAGAAGGTGGAGTGCTAATCGCAAAGCGGTTTTTTTTCCAACACCAGGGAGTTTTGATAATTCCTCTACAGCATTTTCAAGATGTTTGGATGGAAAGTTGATGAGATTCACATGAAAAGGTATTAGTATATTGCTGAAATTACGGTTGCTTACTATTCTTTTTTTTGCTTCTTCCGACGATGATACATCACCCGCTATGTCTCATCCCGTTGTTTTACCGCTGCAAATTTATCAATAATGGTTGAATAATCGGGTAAGAAAAGGTATTCGAATTTCCTGAGGTGTTCTTTGATCATCGGTATAATGAATACTCATGAGGTTTGTTTTAAATCCAAGTTGGGTGTTTTGGGTAAATATGTTTTCTTTGTTAAAAAAAGTATTTCTATGTCGCCTCTGTTGGTTAGCTTTATTATAGTTTTTTATTTTGTTGTTCTTGTCGGAATCTCCTACCTAACCACTCGAAAGGTCGATAGTAAGAGTTTTTTTGGTGGGACGCGAAAATCTCCTTGGTATATTATCGCCATTGGGATGATCGGAACTTCCATTTCCGGGGTTACCTTCATTTCGGTGCCTGGGGCTGTTTACACTGAACAGTTCTCCTATTTGCAAATGGTTTTGGGTTTTCTCGTTGGTTATTTGGTGGTTGCCAATGTGCTGCTGCCGCTCTACTATCGATTAAATCTCACTTCAATATACTCCTACCTCGAATCAAGATTTGGTTTTTTTTCCTATAAAACGGGTGCGCTCTTCTTCCTGCTTAGTCGATCGATAGGTTCTGCATTTCGATTGTATATTGTGGCAATCGTCCTTCAAACAGTCATTTTCGATAAGGTTGGTGTTCCTTTCTGGGTTTCTGTTTCAGTAACAATTGGACTGATCTATCTCTACACTTATAAGGGCGGGGTTAAGACTATTATTTGGACCGATCTGGTTCAAACTTTTGCAATGCTCACCGCAGTTGTGCTATGTTTAGTGTTGGTGTCAAACGCCATGGGTTTCTCCTTTGGACAAATGGTAGATGCAGTCCACAACAGCAAGTATTCTAGAGTTTGGTTCTTCGACGATCCCATGAGTAAACTCTACTTCTGGAAACAATTTCTAGCAGGAGTTTTTATTCCTATTGTCATGACAGGACTTGATCAGGATCAAATGCAAAAGAATCTTAGCTGTAGGAGTTTGTCCGATGCCAAAAAAAACATGTATTGGTACAGCTTAATGTTTGTTCCAATCAATCTCATATTTATGTCGATGGGCGTGCTCTTGGTTCTTTATGCCCAAAGGATAGGACTCGATATCCCGGCTAAAACCGATAAACTATTCCCGCTCATTGCCACCGGGGGGTATCTGCACGCGACTCTTGGGGTAACCTTTGTAGTAGGGGTAATTGCTGCGGCATACTCCAGTGCCGATTCTGCGCTAACAGCCCTAACTACATCTTTTACTGTCGATATTTTAGGAGCCGGCAAGTATGACGAAACTAGACTGAAGCGCATTCGGACAATGGTTCACCTCGGGATGTCGCTCCTACTCATTGCCATAATTCTGCTCTTTAAGGCCATTAACAATGAGGCGGTGATAAAGGCAATTTACACCGTTGCGGGTTATACCTATGGACCTCTGTTGGGCCTATACGCATTTGGGGTGTTGACCAAACGAAGGGTGAGGGACTACCTCGTTCCCGTGGCGGCGGTGCTTGCGCCCATACTCTGTTTTGGTGCTACATACTTGTTTGCTATCGGATTCGAATTGTTGATATACAATGGTGTCGTTACTTTTGTCTTGATTTGGTTAACAGGGATTGGTCTTAAAGTATCTAACAAGTAAATTAAAACGTGTCCTTATGAAGAAAATGGTTGCTTCGCTTATTCTTTCATTATTGGCGATTGTTATTCAGGCACAGGAGGTTGTGCCCTATAGAATATTTAACTCCAAGGCTAGTATTGTGTCTTTCGAAATACTGGCCGAACAGGCCAATAATTCTGATGTAGTGTTTTTTGGTGAACTCCATAACAGCGCAATTGCTCATTGGCTGGAATTGGAACTTGCCGTATCTATGCAGAAGCGCTTTAGTAGTAATTTGGTTCTTGGTGCTGAAATGTTTGAGGCCGACAACCAACTTTTGCTAGATGAACTACTCGAGAAACGAATACCTATCCAGAAGTTTGAAGCGGACGGACGGTTTTGGCCCAACTATAAAACCGATTATAAGCCGCTCGTGGAATTTGCGCTGGCGAATAAATTGCGTTTTGTGGCTACCAATATACCTAGACGGTATGCCGCAGCCGTAGGTAAGGATGGATTGTTTATTCTGAACTCGTTCTCGGCTGATGCAAAAAGGTATTTTGCCCCTCTTCCCATTCTTTACGATACCAGTTTGTCCTGCTACAAGTCGATGCAAAGCATGGCGATGGCTTCCGGTGGTCATGGACCTGCGTATATAGTGGATGCCCAAGCGGCAAAAGACGCCACAATGGCTCATTTTATTATGCTAAACTTTCCTAAAGAGGGCGCTTTTTTGCATTTCAATGGAAGCTATCATTCCGATAATCATGAAGGAATTGTGGATTTAGTTCACCGGAAAATGCCCAAGTTGAAAATTCTTGTTATTACTACAGTGGAGCAAGATCAGCTGGAAACGTTGGATGATGAAAATGAAGGACACGCCGATTTTACGATTGTTGTCAATAGTCGAATAACAAAAACCTATTAAGCGCGGATTTATCAATCAAAAAGCGAAACGCCGAAGATTGCTTCGGCGTTTTTTATGGTTAGTTGTCTTTTTTTATGACGAGGCAGTCAGCAATGATGTCGTGCAAGGCTTGCTTTTTTACCGTAAACCCAGCCATGATATAGCCGATGTAAATTGTCATGTTCGAAATGATTTTTCCAAAATAGCGACCGGTAGCCCGAGTAAACGTAATCTTGTTTCCCTCTATATCGGTAACCTTTATTCCCAAGGCCATTTTCCCAAGCGTACCTTGTTGTTTCGACGACTCCATTATGGCGTAGTAAAGCCATCCAACAATTAACGATACGGCAAACAGTAGCGCGACAAAGCCCATTACAACGCTAATAATGGCAATTGCCTTTGACGCGTCGCCTTGCTCCTTTGAGGCCGTAATAATTCCTGTCACCATGCCGAAAATTAGTGGCAAAGTAAATATTACAATAACTGTCTGTAGCAATAGTTGGTCAATTATATTCGCTACAAATCGAAGCCAGAATCCTGCATATTTTGGTTCTGTTTTTTCAATAAGTTCCATGCTTATTTGTTTTAGGTTCAGGTCCCAATTTACAACCTTTTTAGAAATAATGAAAGCGCTGAAACAAATCAGCGCCTTCGTGTTTTTTAAGATATAAATTTATTGTGTAATCAGGCTAGTTGCCTTGGCTATTGCTGCTTGGATACCGTCAATGTTTTTTCCGCCGGCAGAAGCAAAGAAGGGTTGGCCACCGCCACCACCTTGTATTTCCTTAGCTGCCTCTCTAACTATGGTTGACGCATTCAGCCCTTTTTCTTTCATCACAGAGTCGCTGAGCATGATGGTGAGCGATGGCTTTCCACCTGCAATACTTCCTGCCACAAACGCGAGGTTGACGATTTCTCCCTTTAGCTGGTAGGCAAGATCCTTGATTGAATCGGGGCTAAGATCGAATGTTTCGGCAATGAGCGTAACACCGTTTAATACCTTCGCTTTCGCTTTCAACGCCTCCTTTATTATAGATAGTTTCTCCTTCATCAACCCTTCTAGTTCTTTGGTAAGTCGCTTGTTTTCTTCAAGCATCTTCTGAATTCCATGGGCAATAGGACCGTTGTTGTTGAGTAGGGTTTTCGCTTCCTTTATTTCGTTGAGGGATTCGTTGATGAATTGCTCTGCTCTATCGGCAGTTATGGCCTCTATACGTCGAACACCTGCAGAGATTGCTCCCTCCGAAGTGATCTTAAAGAATCCGATCTTGCCAGAGGCAGAAACGTGTGTTCCTCCACATAATTCAACAGATGTGCCAAATTGGATAACACGAACACTATCTCCATACTTTTCACCAAACAGAGCCATTGCTCCAAGTTTCTGAGCTTCGGCAATCGGAGTGTTTCTTCTTTCTACGAGTGCATGGTTTTCCCTGATTTTTCTGTTTACAATCGCTTCTATTTTTGCAATATCCTCCTCACTTAGTTTTTGGAAATGGGCAAAGTCGAAGCGAATATTTTCGGGGTTAACCAACGATCCTTTTTGCTCTACATGTGTTCCAAGTGTTTCTCTTAGTGCTTCATGGAGCAAGTGGGTTGCTGAGTGGTTGTTGGCAGTAAGCTGTCTCTGGTGAGTGTTTATGGCAGCGTGAAAACTGACTGATGGATTTTTTGGTAATGTTTCAGTAATGTGTACAATAAGGTTGTTTTCCTTCTGAGTGTCAATAATTACAATGCGTTCTCCATCTGCTTCAATGTATCCTGAATCGCCCACTTGTCCACCCGATTCAGCATAAAATGGAGTTCGGTCAAACACCAGTTGATAAAGTGTCTTGTTTTTTGCCTTCACGGTACGGTAACGGCAAATATTTACCTCCGATTCGATATTGTCGTATCCGACAAACTCAACGGTGGTAAGTGGTTTAACCTCCACCCAGTCGTCGGTTTCGGTAACTGCAGCAGCCCGACTTCTTTCCTTTTGAACTTCCATGGCTTTGTTAAAACCATCACGATCAACGCTCATGCCTTTTTCGCGAAGAATTAGCTCAGTAAGATCGAGCGGAAATCCAAAGGTGTCGTAAAGTTCGAATGCACTGCTACCACTAATCTCTAACTTTCCATCTTTACGAGCCACTTCTATGTGCTGGTCAAGAAGCCTTATGCCCGTGTCTAGTGTTCGAAGGAAAGATGATTCTTCCTCTGCAATAACCTTTTCAACCAATTGCTGCTGCTTTTTTAGGTCGGGGTAAGCATCACCCATTTGGTCAACCAGCGTTTGAACCAACTTGTAGAGCGAGGGTTCTGTGAAGCCTAAGAAGGTGAATCCGTAACGTACTGCTCGGCGTAGAATACGCCGAATAACGTAACCTGCTTTAACGTTTGAGGGTAGTTGTCCATCGGCAATGGCGAAGGATATGGCTCTTAGGTGATCGGCAATAACGCGCATGGCAATGTCCGCTTTGGCATCGCTACCATATACCTTTCCCGAGAGGGATGCTATTTTTTGAATGATTGGTTGGAAAACGTCAGTGTCGTAGTTGCTTTGTTTTCCTTGAACTGCCATGCACAGACGTTCGAAGCCCATTCCTGTGTCCACATGTTTTGCGGGCAGTGGTTCAAGGGCACCGTTGGCTTTTCTGTTGAACTGTATAAATACTAAGTTCCAGACCTCAATTACGAGTGGATCGCTTGTGTTTACAAGCGTTTCTCCTGGAATTAGAGCTCTGAGTTCATCGGACCGAAGGTCTATATGCAGTTCGCTGCATGGTCCACAAGGACCTGAATCGCCCATTTCCCAGAAGTTATCTTTTTTGTTTCCCCAGATAATTCTGTTTTCGGGAAGATACTGCTTCCACAACGCGAGCGCTTCGCTATCGGGATCAATTCCCTCTTCTGCATTTCCTTCAAAAACCGTTGCGTAGAGTCTTTCCTTTGGAAGTTTTAGTTCTTCCACCAAAAATTCCCAAGCCCAGTTGATAGCCTCTTTCTTGAAATAGTTGCCGAACGACCAGTTGCCGAGCATTTCGAACATAGTATG
Organism: Williamwhitmania taraxaci; assembly: GCF_900096565.1. NCBI lineage: Bacteria > Pseudomonadati > Bacteroidota > Bacteroidia > Bacteroidales > Williamwhitmaniaceae > Williamwhitmania > Williamwhitmania taraxaci. The sequence goes on along the minus strand of NZ_FMYP01000003.1, from coordinate 88,147 downwards.
GTGATAGGTGTCGTGGCCTACTTCCTCTAGGTCGTTGTGCTTCCCCGACACACGCAAACACTTCTGTGAATTGGCTACTCGTGAGTATTTTGGGGCTGAAATATTCAGAAAAATATCCTTAAACTGGTTCATCCCTGCATTGGTAAACATCAGGGTAGGGTCGTTCTTCACAACCATAGGAGCGGAAGGCACAACTTCGTGTTGTTTGCTTCGGAAAAACTCCAAAAAGGCAGTTCGAACCTGTTTTGAATTCATAAAATGTTATATTTAAGTGATTTGTTTGAGGCTACTTTATACTTTAATCGCAATATTTTGACGAAAATAGGTTGTAAAATTAATTTATTTCGTTTAGTTTTGGAACCTAAACACAACTTTCTTTCAATAATACGGTATTAACTGCATGCCAAAACATCACTACAAGTTCAATCCGATTACACTCAACTTCGATATCGTTGCGATGCCTTTCAAACGGAAGGTGTTGCGAGCAGTGGGTTATATGGTTGCCGGCTTTGTAATTGCTACCGCTTTTAGTTTTGCTTTTACCTATTTTTTCGATACGCCAAAAACGCTTGCATTAAAGCGGGAGCGTGCCGATTTGCTCGTAAAGTATGACTTGTTGGAAAATCGCTTATCTGATGCAAGCCAAGTATTAACGGATATGCAGCAGCGCGATAATAATATTTACCGAAGCATTTTCGAGGAGGACACCATCCCTTCTTCCATACGGGAAGCTGGATTTGGTGGAGCCGAACGCTATGAGGCTTTCTCTGGAATAAAAAATGGTGCAGTGGCTGTGCATGCATCAATGTTTCTTGACAAAATTACTAGGCAGGCATATATTCAGAGTAAATCTTTTGATGACGTTATTATACTTGCCAAGCAAAAGGAACAACTATCTGCCCGAATGCCGGCAATTCAGCCGGTTTCGCTACGAGACAACATGCGCTTAACCGATTTCTTTGGATTTAGACGAGATCCGTTTAATCGCTCAGTTAAGTTTCACGAGGGGATTGATATTTCTGCACCCATTGGATCGGAAGTCTATTCTTCTGGCGATGGTGTAGTGGAATTAGTGGTATCCTCGAATCACGGTTATGGAAATAATGTTATTGTTAACCATGGTTTTGGTTATAAAACTCGCTACGCGCATTTGAAGGCCACGAAGGTTGTTGTAGGACAGCGTGTTAAACGCGGCGAAATAGTCGGTCTCCTTGGCAACACAGGACGGAGTACCGGGCCACACTTACACTATGAAGTTATGTATCACAATAAACCTGTAAACCCCATCAACTATTTTGGGAATTTAGATCAGGCCGATTTTGATAAGATTATTGACCGGGCTGCGCTGCTTTCCGGTGTTAGCCAAGACTAATTGCTACTAGGTGATGCAAAAAAGTAAATATCATTTTAATCCTGAATCACTCAGCTTTGATGCCGTTCGGTTGAGTTTGCGTACCAAGTTGGTGAGGGGATTGACTTATTTTTTTGCCAGTGGGGTTATTGCGGTAGTATACTACATTGGCTATTCGTTTTTCTTCGACACACCTGTTGAACGCGGTCTTAAGCGCGAAAATGCACTGCTTTCGCTTCAGTTCGAAATGCTCTCGGGTAAGTTCGATCAAATAGAAAAGGTTATTGTTGATTTAGAACAGCGCGATGAGAATATTTACCGAACTATTTTTGAAGCCGATCCAATCCCTTCGAGTATTCGAAACGCCGGAATGGGTGGCGTTTCTCGTTATGACGAACTAGAGTCGCTGACGAATCCGAAAATTGTAAAGGCATCATTTAAGAAGTTAGAAAACCTCTCAAAACGAGTTTACATACAGAGTGTTTCCTATGATGAATTGGTGAAATTGGCCAAGACTAAGGAGGAAATGCTGATGAGCGTACCAGCTATTCAGCCTGTAAGAAATAAGGATCTTAAACACGTGGCGTCTCCCTTTGGCATTCGTATTCACCCATTCTATAAGGTGTTGAAAATGCATACTGGAATGGATTTTACGGCCCCATCAGGAACTGAGGTGTTTGCTACTGGGAATGGCCAAATTATTAAGGTAGAGCAAGGGCAGCGAGGTTATGGTAACGTTGTAATGGTCGACCATGGCTTTGGATTCAAAACCTTGTATGCACATCTTAGTAGTATCTCCGTTCGAACGGGCCAACGTGTAAAGCGTGGCGATGTAGTGGGGAGGGTAGGCAACTCTGGTATGTCCATGGCGCCGCACCTTCACTATGAGGTATTAAAGAATGATACACCTATCAATCCTATAAATTTTTATTTCAACGACCTTACCCCTGAAGAGTACGATCGTCTTATTGAGTTAGCTGCAAATAGTGGACAATCATTAGATTAGAGTTTCTATGCCATACAAAGAGAAGAAAGTCGAGAAACTTTACTACGCCATAGGGGAAGTTGCCGAGATGTTTGATGTAAACACCTCGCTCATTAGGTTCTGGGAGAAAAGTTTTGATATTATTAAACCGAAAAAGAATAAGAAGGGCAACCGTCTATTCACAAAGGAAGATATCCAGAACTTTCACCTTATTTACTATTTGGTGAAAGAACAAGGTATGACTTTAGCCGGTGCACAGAAACGGATTAAGGAGAACAAAGAGGGGACCGTAAATACGTTTGATATTGTTCAAACACTGACGGGAATCAGAGAAATGCTCATTGAGGTCAAAGAGTCGCTGTAATCCGATGACAATGCAACGCCTACTCGTATCCGAAATCACTACATGTATTGAAACCTTTGCACCGCTACAACTCCAGGAGTCTTACGATAATTCAGGCCTTCAGGTAGGGCTTTCGTCTTCCTCCGTTGCAGCGGCCATTCTTTCCTTAGATATTACCGAGGAGGTGATTGACGAGGCTATAGCAAAGGGAATTGACATGGTCATTGCTCATCACCCTTTGATTTTTTCTGGAATTAAAAGCCTGACAGGAGCAACGGAAGTGGAACGTATTGTGGTTAAGGCTATTAAAAATAATTTATGCATCTATTCTTGCCATACAAATCTTGACATTACCGCCAACGGCGTTAGTTTTATGATGGGGCAGAAGATGGGTCTAACGAATCTTAAGGTATTGGATCCACTGTCGAACCGTCTACAAAAGATTGTGGTTTTTGTTCCTGAAGCACATGCTCAAGACGTTCGTCAGGCCATGTTTGATGCTGGAGCGGGCAATATCGGAAACTATAGTTCGTGTAGTTTTAGCCATACAGGAACAGGCAGCTTTAAGGCTGAAGCGGGTGCAACCCCTTTTGTTGGGCAGGTTGATGTATTGCACTCCGAACCGGAAGTTCGTATAGAGGTTGTTTGCCCTAGCTACTGCACGGGAACGGTTCTGCGGCGAATGGTTGAGGTTCATCCGTATGAAGAAGTGGCATATGATGTCATTCCTTTGGCAAATACAATTGGGAATCTTGGACTTGGAGCTGTTGGCGATTTTGAAGAGCCAATTTCCATCGATGATTTTCTGGCCGTGGTAAAGAATACTTATCGTGTTCCTTGCATTCGATATACCAATGCCGTATCAAAAACAATCAGCCGAGTGGCTGTTTGTGGTGGGAGTGGATACTCTCTTCTTGAGAAGGCAATATCTTCTGGAGCCCAAGCATTTATTACCGGAGATGTAAAATATCATAATTTTTTTGATGCCAAAGGCAAACTTATGCTGATGGATATTGGACATTTCGAGAGCGAATATTCTTCTTTGGAGATAATTTCTAGCTTATTAAAGAAAAATTTCCCTAATTTTGCCGTTTACATAGCAGAAACAAATTCAAACCCGATAAATTATTTGTAGGCCGTATGGTGACAGACAAAGGTAAGGTTGCTGAGTCCAACGAGTTGTCGGTATCCGACAAACTCAAAGCATTATATGATCTTCAGATCATCGATTCCACAATTGATAGGATAAAACTTCTTCGCGGCGAATTGCCTCTGGAGGTTCAAGATTTGGAAGACGAGATTGAAGGCTTAGAGACCAGAGTTAAAAACTTGGAGCAAGAAGTTGCTACCCTCGATGCCTCCGTTTCAAAGAAAACGCTCGATATTTCTGAGTCAAAGGCTCTTGTTAAGAAGTATGAGGAACAGCAAAAAAATGTTAAGAATAATCGTGAATTCGATTCGTTGAACAAGGAGATTGAATTCCAGACCCTCGAAATTGAGTTGAGCGAAAAGAGAATTAAGGAGTTTTCCGCTCAAAGCAAGGACAAGAAAAGTCTCATTGAGGAATCATCCGCTCTTTTGACTGAGCGTAAAGCCGATTTGGCTAATAAGCAGATGGAACTTAACGAGATTGTTTCGGAAACCAAGAAAGAGGAAGATTCACTTTATGCGAAATCCGAAGCCTGTCAACGGCTTATCGAAGTAAGGTTGCTTTCGGCTTACAAGCGATTGAGGATTAACGCTCGTAATGGTCTTGCTGTAGTAACTGTAAAGCGTGATGCTTGTGGGGGCTGCTTCAATAAGATTCCGCCTCAACGTCAACTCGACATTCGCCTTGGCAAAAAGGTAATCGTTTGCGAGTATTGTGGTAGAATTTTAGTTGATGATACTGTCGCAGAAGATCAAATTATTGGATAAATGAAAAGGGCTCAAAAATGAGCCCTTTTTTATTACCAACTTCCGCCGGCGCCACCGCCGCCGAAGCTTCCGCCACCACCGCCGGAAAATCCACCGCCGCCAAAGCTTCCACCTCCAGAGCTGAAGTTGCCAAAACTGCTCCCTGCGGCACCAGCCATCAACCAAAATGGTAGACTGCTGCCAGTAGATGAGTATGTTTTTCCTCCACCTCCTCTACGTGAGGCTAGAAATAGCATTAGTGCTAGCAAGCCAAAGAAAAGAATCCCGCCGAATACTCCGCCTTCTTTTCCTTTCTTATCACCTTTGTAAGTGCCGCTCGAAAGTTTTATAATGGTTGTTGTTGCCGCATCAAGTCCTGAATAGAACTGGTTTGATCTGAATGCCGGAAGTATCTGCTTTTCGATAATTCTTCGCGACATGGCATCGGTAACCTTCTCTTCCATTCCATAACCTGTGGCAATAAATACTTCTCCTTTGCCTTCGTTATTTGTTGGCTTTATGAGCAGTAGGATGCCGTTGTTCTTACCTTTTTGCCCTATCTTCCATTGTTCTCCCATCATGGCAGCATAGGCAGCCTTGTCTTGGCCGTCGAAACTGTTAACGGTAACAATATAGATTTGGGTGGAGGTTGTATCGGCGTAGTTCCGAAGTTTCTGCTCCAATTGTGCTTGTTCTTGCTGGGATAGTAAACTTGTAAAGTCGTTCACCAACCGTGGGGGCGACATCGGACTCGGGATCGTTTGGGCGAAGGAAATAGAACCAACACCCAATACCATCAAAAGTAGGAGACCTATTTTTTTTAAAGAACTCATTACCATCGTTTTTATTTAAATGAAATCTCGTTGGGTAGTTCGTTTACATCGTCACTTTGGTATGGGAAGTGTGCCTTCAATTGTTCTCCCGCTTTTAAAATGCCATTTACCAACCCATCAGCAATGTTCCCACTGCTGAAATCCTGAACTACATCGGCTTTAATCTCGTTCCAGAAATCAGATCCAGTTTTGGCATTTATACCAGCATCACCAAGTATTGCAAATTTACGGTTTTCCACCGCTAGGTAGAAAAGGACTCCATTCCGCTCCGCTGTTTTGTGCATGTTTAGTTTTGCGAATACCTGCGACGCTCTATCCAGTACTTCTAGGTTGCACTTCTTTTCCAGATGTACCCGAATTTCTCCGGAAGTACTCATTTCTGCCTGAGCAATTGCCTCTACTATTCGACGTTGCTCCTCTGCAGTAAAAAAAGTTTTAGCGCTCATACCCTAAAATTGAACTTTTGGTGCCTCTTCTGCTTTTGCATCAGCCTCGAAGTATGCCTTGGCCTCGAACCCAAAACTCTTTGCAAAAATAAGTGTTGGGAAACTCTTGATGTTGCTGTTGTAGATCTTTACAGCCTCGTTGAAGTTACGCCTCTCTACAGCAATCCTGTTTTCGGTTCCTTCCAGCTGCGATTGTAGCTCAAGAAAGTTCTGATTTGCCTTTAGGTCTGGGTATTTTTCAACCGTAACTAGTAGTCTTGAAAGCGCTCCGCTAAGCTGACCTTGTGCTTGCTGGAATTGCTTCATCGATTCAGCATTTAAGTTTTGTGGATTTATCGAAACCTTCGTGGCGTTGGCACGTGCCTCTACTACAGCGGTAAGGGTGCTTTTTTCAAATTCGGCATAACCCTTAACTGTGTTTACGAGGTTGGGGATAAGATCTACCCTACGTTGATACTGGCTTTCAACATTTGCCCAAGCGGTGGTTACTGTTTCGCCCTGCACTACCATGCTGTTGTAGCTACCCTTTATCCACATAAATAGAATTATCACCACAATCGCGATAACTCCCAGAATGATCCATGATTTTTTCATTAGTAAGTGATTTTAGTTATAATTTTCAGTGTAGTTTAAATGTATGGGTTGTGAAGATGCCTTCCTCCAGAATATCAATCCCATCTGTGACATGCTTTTCTTGTTTTTATAAACATGGGAGAAAGAAAATTTGTTTCGACTAAGGTATCAAAAACTATGCAAATATTTTCTACAGCATGTCCGATCAATTTTCGGGTTGTCCTTAAGGCAAATATTTTAACTTTGCTACTCTATAATACTAAATTTAAATCGATTTCGATATGACCAGAGACGAGTTTCAACGGCTCATTTTGCAAGGAATTCCAAACGAACTACCCAATCCAAAGCCCTATGAGCCTGAGATTAATCATGCGCCCAAGCGCAAGCATATTCTAACTCAGGACGAGAAGAAATTGGCACTAAAGAATGCACTTCGCTATTTTGCCAAAAAGCACCATGCCATTTTGGCGCCTGAATTTGCAAGTGAACTGGAAGAGTATGGCCGCATCTATATGTATAGGTTTCGTCCCGATTATTCTATTTATGCTCGCCCCATATCCGATTATCCCCATAAATCGCTTCAAGCAGCATCAATTATGTTAATGTTGAGCAATAATCTCGATTATGCAGTAGCTCAACACCCTCACGAACTTATAACCTATGGTGGGAATGGAGCTGTATTCCAAAACTGGGCTCAGTATCTGCTTACCATGAAGTATTTGTCGGAAATGACCGATGAGCAGACGCTTGCTCTATACTCCGGCCATCCAATGGGGCTGTTCCCTTCTCATAAGGATGCTCCTCGCGTTGTGGTTACTAATGGAATGGTTATCCCCAACTATTCCGCCAAGGATGATTGGGAAAAGTTTAATGCCTTGGGCGTTTCCCAATATGGGCAAATGACTGCTGGCTCTTTTATGTATATTGGGCCACAGGGAATTGTGCATGGAACCACAATTACCGTGTTAAATGCTGCTCGTAAGCGCCTGAAGCCTGGTGAAAATGATATCAGTGGTAAACTTTTCGTCTCCTCCGGATTAGGAGGGATGTCCGGCGCTCAGCCAAAGGCTTCGGTTATTGCTGGAGTTGTTGGAGTTGTGGCCGAGATCAATCCCAAGGCGGTCCATACGCGGCATTCCCAAGGTTGGGTGGATGAGGTTTACACTAGCCTCGACGAACTTATTCCACGTATTAAGCGAGCTGTTGCGGCGAAAGAAGCAATATCCTTGGCCTTTCAAGGTAATGTGGTTGACCTATGGGAGCGCTTGGCTTTGGATCGTGTTTCGGTAGACTTAGGTACGGATCAAACTTCGCTCCATAATCCTTGGGCTGGTGGTTACTATCCTGCTGGACAGAGTCTTGAAGAGTCAAATCGAATGATGGCAGAGCAGCCAGACCTGTTTAAGAAGAAGGTGGAGGAGACCCTTGTAAGGCATGTTGCGGCCGTGAATAAACTGGTGGGTAATGGAATGTATTTCTTCGATTACGGCAACGCATTTCTCCTCGAGGCTAGTCGTGCCGGTGCTGATATTCTCAACGATAAGGGAAACTTTAGATACCCTTCGTACGTTCAGGATATTATGGGGCCAATGTTCTTCGATTATGGGTTTGGACCATTCCGATGGGTCTGCGCTACAGGTAATCCAGCGGACTTGGAAACTACCGATAGGATTGCCTATGATGTGTTGGCTCAAATCGCTAAAACGGCGCCAAGTGAGATTCAATTGCAACTTGCCGATAATATGCATTGGATTAAGGAAGCTGGCAAAAATAAAATGGTAGTTGGATCGCAAGCGCGCATCCTATATGCCGATTCGGAAGGCCGGATAAAAATTGCCGAGGCATTCAACAAGGCGATTGCAAACGGTGAAATATCTGGACCCGTTGTGCTTGGTCGCGATCACCACGATGTATCGGGTACCGATTCTCCATACCGTGAAACATCCAATATCTATGACGGGTCAAGCTTTACTGCCGATATGGCAGTGCAGAATGTCATTGGTGATTCATTTCGAGGTGCCACATGGGTTTCCATACACAATGGTGGTGGAGTTGGTTGGGGCGAAGTGATTAATGGCGGCTTTGGAATGACCCTCGATGGATCTGCCGATTGCGATAGACGGCTAAAACTTATGTTGCTGTGGGATGTTAATAATGGCATTGCTCGTCGAAGCTGGGCTCGTAATGAACCTGCGATTTTTGCCATTAAACGCGAAATGGAGCGGACACCACTACTTAAAGTTACCTTGCCTTCAATTGCTGATGACGAATTGATTGATAAGTTCTTTAATTAATTATAATTGCCCTGCCGAGTAACTTCTGCAGGGCAATTGCGTTTTAATATTGTTGTTTATTTCTTTTTTTAACCATCTACCCATTATGAAAAACTATGCGGCTTTTTTGATTCTGCTCCTTTCAATTTCGATCGTTGGTTGTGAGAAGATAAGCACTGCTGATGATGGTTCTTTGTATGGCTCATGGAAGGTGAGACTAGATGTTCCCCCTTATACCACATATTTGGTTAACATTGAGAGAGAATATGCTGGTATCGATACCACTGTTTTTGTGTTCAACAACTTTCAGAATCGAGATGATATGGTTTTTTGTAAACTCAATGATAGTACTTTAACCATATGGAATTCGAGTGAAGTCACAGGAACGGGAGTGTATCATAAAAGTGAACGGAAGATAAATTGGGCATATACCTCTTTTTCAAATAGTACTAGTACACCTATTTATGCTACTTATACCAAGAACTAACCAATGAAATAGAGGTTGTAGATTCGTTCAAGTGGTATTCTTATCTCGTCAATAGAGAATCGTCCCGATTTGCGAATTTGTTCCTTCCCGTCGAAGTAAATAATTACGGTTGGTGCTGAATATACAGCCATTGGTGCCGCAAGTTCGGGATGTTGAGGTAGGGCGATGTGGTAAGCGTTAAGCAATGGAAATTCCTTGGCCATGCTCTCAATCTTAGGCAATAAGGCGCCGCATGCACCACAATCGTCTGTGGTAAGATATACCAGACATGCCTCTTGCCGCGTAAAGAATTCGATGTCTACCTTTGTCTGTATCTTTTCCACGTGATTTAAAACGATTTGTTATGAAGCATCACTAACGTGCAGCCTAGCACAACGTCAATGTTATGTTCCCTAGCAATTTTGAAAAACTCTCCGTTTTCGGTTCCCGGATTGAAAATAATCCGTTGAGGCTTAAGATTTAGAATATAATCGTAGTAATCCTTTTGTCTTTCGGGATTGATGTAAAGCGATACGGTATGAATATCTGTCTCCTCTGGCTTACCAACTTTGATGGTTACACCAAACGCTTCGCCTTCTTTTGCGCCAACAGCCACAAAATCAATCTTGTTTTCGGTTAAACTTTTCATGGCAAGGTAAGAGAACCGCTCTTTTTTTGTGCTTGCCCCAAGAACGAGTGTCCGTTTCATCTAATTTGCCTGGTTTTCATCTCACAAAGGAGTTGCGTATACAATTCACCACAAAGTTACCGAATTATTGGACGCTAACCAACATGACTAATGGGAAAGAAGCACTACCGCATAAGCCGAAATCCCTTCTTCTCTACCTACAAATCCCAACTTCTCGGAGGTTGTAGCTTTGATGGAAATATTTTCGATAGCAATCTCCATTACATTTGCTAGTGTTTCTTGCATCTGTGGAATAAATCCCATTATTTTTGGCCGTTGGAGACATATTACGGTATCAATATTCCCAACAGTATAGCCTTTTTCCCTTAGGAGTTTCATTACCTCATGCAGTAAAATTTTACTATCTACGCCTTTAAACGTAGGATCTGTATCGGGAAAGTATACTCCAATGTCTCTCAATCCTGCCGCACCAAGAAGTGCATCGCAAATAGCATGTATGAGGACATCTCCATCGGAGTGAGCAACTGAACCGAGGTTGTGTGGTATTAGCACACCGCCTAACCAAAGGGGTAAACCTTCGGCTAGGCGGTGCACATCGTAACCATTTCCAATGCGTATGTTCATTCTATCTGCGATTTGAGTTTCCCGACTCCATTTGGAAGGTTAGGGTGAATCGAACGGTGTTGGCCATAGGATTGTTTCGACCCGAAGCTGGAATAAGGTAAGCAAAGTCGAGGTTAAAGTAGTTGTATTTTACACCAGCTCCAACGGAATAGTATTTCCTGTTTCCCTTCATCTCACTTTCGTGAAAGTATCCACTCCTTACTGAAAACTGATTGGCATAAGTGTATTCTGCACCAATAGAGTAGGCTATTTCTTTTACTTCTTCAGAAAAGCCATCTGGTGCATCGTAGAACGATTGAAATAGTGCCTTCGTAACTGATATGTTGTTGTTTTTTCCTTTGACAATGTTTCCGTCAATGTCGTAGATTGGAGGTGTGGGTACTAGCAACTTGTTGAAATCGAGCGCTACAGATATTTTGTTGTATTGATCTAAAAAGGCAGTGGCTCTACCTCCCAATCGGAAGTTCATTGGAATGAAATCCTTTTTCTGATCTTCATTGTAGGATAATTTCGTACCAATGTTGGAAATGTTTGCACCAAATGCCATTTCTCCTTTTTTATCGGCAATCATGATGGGCTGCTGGTAGTAGGCAGCAATGTCGGCAGCAAATGCTTGACCTGCACTCGACGCGCCTGAATTTGAATAGCCTCCAGTTAAGTCTGATCGAATATAACGAAAAGCAATAGCACCGGATATCTTCTTTCCAAAAAGCCTAGAATAACCTACATCAAAAGAAAATTCATTTGGCTTGAACTTCTTTACTGTATTGCCACTTCCGCCGGTAAATGTGATATCTCCAAAGGAGAAATATCGGAGCGAAGCGGATATTGTTTGATCCGGACGAAAGCGGTAGTAGCCGGCAAGGTAGGTGAGGTTTATGTCGTTAATCAGATTTCTAAGCCATGGGGTGTAGGTAAGACTTACTCCAACTTCACTCTCCATAAAGGCATACTTTGCTGGATTCCAAAATTGGGAGTTTACATCAGGAGTAGTTGCTGCTCCTAGATCGCCCATTGAACCTCCACGGCTGTCGGGAGCAATAGTAAGGAACGGAACGGCTGTTTGAATTGAATTTATTCCTCCGCCAAGATCTCCTTTTGAAATTGTTTGAGCGTCTAGCCCAATTGAAAGAAATACTAGTGCCAATAAGATTATAGGCTTTTTAATCATCTCCATAGGTGTGAATTAATCGACAAATATAACTATTTTCCGTTTTAGGGCTCTATTTTAAAATTACTAGTTTTTCAAACCTTTCTACCGATTCTCCAGTGTTGGTTCTAACGCGAACCCTATAAACGTAGGTTCCACGTCCGATATTGTCTCCGAAATCATCTTTTCCATCCCAAAAAATCGGACCAATGCGTAAGGAGGTTGGAGGAAGGCTTGAATATTCTATGGTTTTGACCAACTTCCCCGAAAGCGTGAACACTTGTATTAAAACATCAAGATTATTGTTCGGGCGGTTATGCTCAAAATAAAAGGCAGTATTTTCGGTAAATGGGTTTGGGTAGTTAAGTAGATGTTCAATGGTAAAGTTCTCTTCTTTTACTACTCTAAAACTTAGTTTTTTTGATCCTGAATTATTGTAGGTGTCCCAAACTTTTAGGCTAAGAGAATACTCTCCTGGTTGCAGTTTTTCTAGCGGGTATTCAATTTTTCCTGCCGTATAGCTGTCCTGATTGGCTTTATAGTAATCGTTCAATACAATTTTCGTGGAAGTTGTGCCTGTAATTTCAGCTATGATATCGTGACCAATTCCGTTGCCGGTGGTATTTATACCCGAACTATCCTCAATAATGGCTATGAGTTTTGGCTGTTCAGGGGTAATCCCTCCATCAACAAAATTTTCATCGTTCAGAAATAGTTCTACCGAGGGTGGCGATATATCCGTAGGCGCGTTTGTGTTGATTCCCCCAACTAAAAAATCGGAGAAGTTGGCCAATCCAACACTTTGGCCAGTTGTGGCTTGTAAGTATAATTTGCCTTTTCCTATGTTGTAGGCTATGTCTTTCGGAACAATAAATTCTGATTTAAACGTTCCGTTTTTAATCGTGGCATTTCCTTGGTAAAGTATGCTGGAGCGTGTCTTATATATAAATGGGGTTCCGTTGTCGTTGTTGAGGGTGGTAACCTCCTTCTCTTTATCGTAAAACAAAATATTCACATTTCCTTCACCGCTCGCTCTGGTTGTATTTACACTGCCTTCAATAGTAACCTTCGAGAGGGCTTTCAGTGTGTCGACAAATGCTGTGGTGAGCGATTTGCCATTTAGTTTTTCTGCGTTTATTTGAATTGTTGAATTGTTTAGTTTTAATGCTGGGTCCCCAAGTAGCGAAAAGTTTAGTTTGTTGAAATCAGGACCCGTGTTGTTTTTAGCATCCCTCACCAAATCCCCTAGGCGTGGATATTCCCCATCCATTCCTTTTTCGAATACTTTGTGAAAAAAATTGTCGTTGAGAGTAAAGTTGGGGTTGGAGTATACTAATCGGGTAGTAGAAAGGAGTGCTACGCCGCCTCCATTTGGGTTGAGCAAAATGTACTCGCCCGCCGAAGTTCTGTTGTAGTCGTCGTATCGACTAAATTCGCAAGTTGCTGTAATAAAAAGTGCTAACTTATTCTTGTTTGTCCACGACATAATGTCGGCTATAGACACCACCCTTTCATGTGCCAGATATTGTTCGTTTCCATGCCCCGTATAATTGACGATCAGTGCACCTTTGTTTACTTTTTTATTTATGGCATCAGTCACGTCTGGATATCGGGCTCCCGAGGGGGATGATATTTGTGCGTAGGAATCAAAATAGATCTTATCAACGATATAGTTTGGGTAGGTCGTTTCTACATAAGTTGCTATTGTATTTGCATCCCTCATGTGAATGTTTCCATCTTCATCGTCACCAATAAAGGTCAACTTGTTTACCCAGTCCATGCTACTGGTTGGGTTCATGTAGCTCTCGATTTTATCCACCATTACCTTGGCTTCTTCTGCATTACTCGCTGGAAGACGACCAACCCCGATGTCCATTAACCCGGTACCGGGGACTTCACCAATATCAAGCAGACCAAAAAAGTCGTCACTCACGTAGGAATTTAATACTTCCAATGAATTGTCCGATTGATAGGTTATCATGAATGGACTTTCCGGTGACAAGTTTCGGTTTTTATAGGAGCCATCGCCAAACAGCAGGAGGTATCGTGGTGTAGTTTCCGGTGATGTTGCCTTTTCGGTAAGAAACTTCAAGAAGTTACGGATAGCAGCAGCATCAGGCTTTCCACCCGAAAATTCATTAAACACCTCTTGAGACGTAACCACGAGCGTTGTAAGTCCATCTGCCGATTTGTGAAGATTGCTAATGCGTTGCGCTTGGGTAATGTAATTTGGGGCAGACACAATTACAAGGTTCGCAGGAGTTGCTCCGGTTAAGTTTTGATTTTCAACACTGCCTACCACTGTGGGACTTTCGAGTCTCGAACTGTTAAAGGCGATATACTCTTTCATTATAGAAGTGTTCACAACACCTTTTAATATTCCATTGCTGAGAGAAGTCTCTACGCGCTTTACATCCCAGAGTGATGATATTTCCCAGAGTTGACTCTCTGCTATTCCACTTGAAATTGAAAATTCCGTAATCTTGCCATCCCCCACAACGGTTTGATCTCTAAATAAAACATAAGGCGTGGAGAGATTTAAGTTTCTCCTGAAATTGAGTTCGAGGAAATCCAGCCATCCGGCAGCCGACGGAGATGGGCGGGAATAGGTTATGTTAATATTTAATGGGCTATTTGATGCGCTAAATGTTGCGGATTTCTCCGATATATTCGCTGCTGCAGATGTCTCGTCGTAGGAAACGCCCGAATGGGTAGTAGTTAAAACCGGATTACCCGCATAGGATAGAGTGAAACTGCTCGAAGAACTCGATCGGGCTGCTGTTCGCATCCGTGCCCAAATTGGGGCAGTTGTAATTAAATCAGGAATAGGAAAGGAATAGTTTCGAGAATCTAAAATATCGAAACTCTCCCCAAACCAACCTCTGCCCGATTTTATCAGGTTGGTGTCTTCCCTTTCTATATAGGTGTAGTCGTCGTAACTGGTGGAGAAGGTATTTGCATTCGTAATTTTAGTGGCTGTAACTATCGTGGCCGTTGATGGTTTGCTGTCGGTTATAAAATAGTAGGCAAAATCGCTGTAGTCGTGGATTTGGTGGTTGAATCGATTCGTAGAATTATACTTCCAGTCTACAGCGTCTTGTAAAAAGAAAACCGCCATATCCCCACTATTAAACTGGTTATCGCTTCCCAAAAGGAAAGAGGTTGGAATTTGTTGCAAGTCAACGGGATAATCTGATGATGGCGTTTTGGCTAACATGGTTGATTGCGAACCCCAAAGAGTGACTTTACTTGGATTAAGAAAGCCCATGCTAATAAGATTGTCGTAAGTAAGTCGATAAATCCCAGTTTTTGAGATTTTTATCTTTTTCCATAGGCCATCGGCGAGCACTGAGTTTGCACTCCGATTATTACCGTTACTTTTTTTTCTTGAAATTACTGATCCAGATGTAACTAACGTTAAGTCAGCACTTAATAGTTTCTCTATGCCGGTTGGTCCTTTACGAAATGGTATCATTGTAATGCAAAGATATTGCCTCCCGTTTTCAGTCGAAATGTATGCATTTCCACTAAAATCATCTTTAAGCGTGCTTGCAGAAATAAATGTGTTGGATATATGGTCGTCAATAGTTACTTTCGTTTGGTCAAAAAACACAGAAATGGCATCTGGACGATATTCAAATGGTGTTGGGATTTTGTAAAATAAGTGTGGAATAGGATCGTTGTTAAGATAAAACATGCCGTCAAAAAGGGGAAATGAGTTGATTGCCATACCCGAATTTGGTAAAGTTTCTAATAACCAGTTGACTTGGACTGATATCTTAGTTGATGATTGTTGTGAAAAAAGGGCTTTCAATGGAATTGAAAGGGCGAGAAGTAAGGCAACAGTAAACCTCATTTGGGGTGAATTATGTGGAATAACAAAAAAACTTGGTAATTTAGCCTTCTGGAAGCATTCAAATTTTAATCCAACGGCTAAAGTAGTTATTTATTGTAGATGAAAAGCGCTAGGAAAACCGTGTTTAAATTTGTTTGCATCGTTGAATTGATGTTGTGGACGGTAGGTGCGCATTCGCAAGATTTTACATTCGATCAATTTTACCCAAATAGGGTTCGTTTCAATCCTGCCTATGCTGGTTCTGAATATTTCCAGCATCTTTCAGCAGTTACTCGGTATCAATACCCTGGTCTAGGTGATCCGTATATTACAAATGGTGTTTCATTTGATACTTATATTGAACCTATTCGTAGTGGATTCGCCGTTATGGCAACCCGCGATGCTCAAGGGGGGGGGATTTATAGTAGGAATTATCTGGATATGGCTTACGCCTATAAACTTAAAGTTTCAAAGGAAATAGTAATTAGGCCATCTTTGCAAGTAGGTTTTGGCTACTACCAGACGAATCCTTCTGGTATTCGTTTTCCTGATATGTATGATAATGGCGGTAATTTAGCCAACGTGGAGAGTTATGCTTCACAATCAAAAATGCTATATGATTTTAGTGGTGGGATTCTGTTTTCATACCGAACGTTCTATGCGGGTCTGGCTGTTCATCATATTCTTGAACCAGTTGAATATTCTACTCCGGTAGGTGATTTTAAAATTCCACGAAAAATTACTTTACATGCAGGATATGCAATACCGCTGGAGAGTGGCATACGGTATCGTTATCAGAAAAAAGTGGGCCACTCGCGAATAGGCAGAGTGGAGGCTTACCCTACCGTTGTATTGGAATTGCAGAATGGACAAACACGCGCTCAAATGGGTGGATTAATTGTGTTGGAGTCCGCCTTTGTAGGCACTTTTGTAAAAAACACTTTCCCTGGGAGTGATTTTAGGGTAGCTTTTCTTTTTGGATATTACACGAAGAGTATTAACTTTGGATATAGTTTTGATCTTGGTTCATTAAATGGAAAGGTTTTTGGTTTTAATACTACCATTCATGAGGTAACCTTAACCATGAAAATCAAGTATAAAAAGTTGAAAAGAAAATATTGGTGGGAGCGAAAAGCAATATTTGGCCCCGAATATTAGTTTTGTAAAAAAAATGTGCGATAAAATACCATGCCGCTTGCTAATATTTTTTAAATTTGAGCGGTGATGTTAGATTAACCTCCAAGCATTAAAATATTTTACCTATGAAATTCAGGTTTAGTTTACTACCTATTTTTGCCAGTTCAATGGTATTGTTCACTGGCTGCGGAATCATTGGCGGCGGCGGCGGTGGCAGTGATAAGTCTTCTGCAACCGGATGGCAATACAATAACTACGAGAACGGCGGGTTCGAGGTTAAGGCAAATTATGTCCCAACGCTGGGGCCAGGTCTTGTTTTTGTTGAAGGTGGTTCGTTTACTATGGGCCGTGTGGAACAGGATGTTATGTATGATTGGAATAACATGCCTCGTAGAGTAACGATTGCTTCGTTCTATATGGACCAAACGGAGGTTCGTAATGTGGACTACCGAGAGTACCTTCACTGGGTGCGCCGAGTGTTGGTTTCTTACCCACAAGTTTATAGAAATGCTTTGCCCGATACTCTCGTGTGGAGGACAAAATTAGGGTATAACGATCCATATGTTGAGACTTATTTCCGCCATCCTGCTTACAATGAGTTTCCTGTGGTTGGTGTCAATTGGGTGCAAGCTAACGATTATTGCCTCTGGCGTACCGACCGGGTGAATGAAATGCTTTTGGTTCAAGAAGGTATTTTGAAGTTTACTCCAGAGCAGAAGGATGCTGATAATTTTAATACAGAAGCCTATTTGGCTGGTCTATACCAAGGTACGGTGAATAAAAATATGCCTAGTCTTGATCCTAATAATAAGGAGGGTAGACCTGTTTCCTTTGAAGACGGAGTTCTTCTTCCCAAGTATAGGCTTCCAACTGAAGCGGAGTGGGAGTATGCTGCACTTGGTTTAATTGGCAATACTTACGAAGAGCGCCTTACGGATCGTAAACTATATCCTTGGAACGGACATAACGTTAGAAATGGAGATGTGAAGGAAAGAGGCAAGATGATGGCCAACTTCCGTAGAGGACGAGGAGACTACATGGGAACCGCTGGTAACCTAAATGATAATGCTTCCATTCCTGGAGACGTTAAGGCTTACTATCCTAATGATTTCAACCTATATAATATGGCTGGGAACGTTAATGAGTGGGTACTTGATGTATATCGTCCGCTTTCAGCTCAGGATGTTGAGGAGTTTCGCCCATTCAGAGGAAACGTTTTTGATCAAGTGAAGCGTAACGAGGAGGGCCAGATTGTTGAGAAGGATAGTTTAGGTCGTCTTATACGGGAGCCGGTTAAAGAAGCCGATGTTGCTGGCCGTCTTAACTACAATAAGTCAGATTATCGTAATTACCTCGATGGTGACTTAGCTTCTAGTAGTGAGTATTCTGGGATTAATGATATGGATAAAGCAGAAGACCTTGGATCAACTCGAATGTATTTTCAAGGAAAGGAAGGTTCTAAGATGAAACCAAAAGATGGTATGGCCTCTTTGGTGAATGATGAGACTCGAGTGTATAAGGGAGGCTCTTGGAAGGATAGAGCATATTGGTTGGTTCCAGGTACCCGTAGATTCTTAGATCAAAAATCATCCCGTGACGATTTAGGTTTCCGTTGTGCAATGGAGCACGTAGGTAGCCCCTCGGGAAATATGAAGAGATAACTAGTTTTACCGATATTAATTGAGATAGACCCCATTCTTTACATGGGGTCTATTCCTTTTTGATCATTCGTTATGGACCCTGTTTTATTTATTTACTCCTTTCTGCAAAAAGGAGGAAGAGCAATCACCGATAGTCGGGAAGTTGGCCCACATGATGTGTTTTTTGCCCTTCGAGGCGATAACTTTGATGGGAATCGGTTTGCGTTGGATGCCATAAGTAAGGGAACTTCTCTCGTTGTTATTGATGATCCTGCATTTGCTGTTGAGGGCACCTTGCTCGTTTCAAATGTTCTTGAGTCCTTGCAAAGGGTTGCAAACCACCACCGCCGTGTATTGGGTATCCCCATATTAGGTATTACTGGGAGCAATGGAAAAACAACCACGAAAGAACTCCTCAGTAAAGTATTGCAGAAAAAGTTTAAGGTATCCTTCACGCAGGGAAACTTGAATAATCATATTGGGGTGCCTTTAACAATCTTAAGTTTCTCTACAACTACTGAATTTGGGATTGTGGAAATGGGAGCGAACCATTTGCATGAGATTGCGCAACTTTGCAGTATTACCGAACCTAACTTTGGAATTGTCACCAATGTGGGAAAGGCGCATTTGGACGGTTTTGGCTCATTTGAAGGAGTGAAAAAGGGTAAAGGTGAATTATATGACTACTTAGCCAAGAACAAGGGCTTGGCGTTTTATAATCAATCTAATGCGTATCTATCCGAAATGATTGCGTCCAGGACTGTCGATTCAATCTCTTATTCGGCATCGCTCTTTGGTGCAGAACTCTATCCGACGACATCGAAAGAGCCGTTTCTTCGAACTTCCTTGCCATCAGTTGGTGTCGTTTCGACCCATCTTTTCGGAAAATATAATCTTGAGAATGTTTTAGCCTCATTTGCTGTGGGACGTAAATTTGGTGTTCCCGACTTGCTTATTAAAGAAGCCATTGAAGAGTATGTTCCAGGGAATAGCCGTTCGCAGATCGTAAAAACCGAGAACAATACGGTTTTACTTGATTGCTATAATGCAAACCCCACGAGTATGCGATCTGCACTTATGGATGTTTCCGAAATTGATAATGGGAAGAAAATCGCAATTCTTGGGGATATGCTCGAACTTGGTAGCTTTTCGGAAGAAGAGCATACTGCTATTTTAAATCAAGCTATGGATTGCGGATTTGAAAAGATCTTCCTTGTTGGTCCACTATTCTCCAAGGTTGCCAAAGATTACCCTGTTTCTTCATTTCCAGATTCGGCCTGTTTGCTTGAACACTTTGCGAATAACCCTGTTCTTAATTCTTTTGTCTTACTGAAGGGGTCTCGCGGAATTCGCTTAGAAAAAGTATTTGATTCGTTATAATAACTATATATGGAAAACGGGAATAGAACCATGGACCCTTTAGTCGGGAAGTTAATGGGATTGCGTTATAAATCTCACCCTTGGCATGGGATAAGTTTGGGTAAAGATTCGCCACAAGTTGTTTGTGCATTTATTGAAATGGTTCCTACTGATACCGTTAAGTATGAGGTGGATAAGGTTACTGGATATTTGCGTATCGATCGACCTCAGAAGTATTCAAATGTGATCCCTGCTTTGTACGGCTTTCTGCCACAAACCTATTGCGGCGAAAAGGTAGCTGAACTTAGTTGTGAGCGACTTTCAAACCCTGATATTAAAGGTGATGGTGATCCACTTGATATCTGTATACTTACCGAAAAGGTGATTACGCACGGCGATATAATTGCCGATGCAAAGCCAATTGGTGGATTCCGGATGATAGATGGAAGTGAGGCTGACGATAAAATAATCGCCGTTCTAAACAAGGACGCTGTTTATGGTGGCTATAACGACATTAATGACGTACCCACCTTGGTGATTGATCGTCTCCGCCACTACTTTCTTACCTATAAGGATCTTCCGGGTGAAAAGCGGCACTGCGAAATAACCCATGTTTATGGCATTGAGGAGGCTCATGAAGTGATTAAAAGGTCGATGGACGACTATACAAATCGTTTTAGTATAGATTCCTTACTATATTTGTAACGAAAATGGCCTGAAGTTTTTACTTCAGGCCATTTTTTTATGTTCTAAACGGTGGTGTATAAATACCGTTTTATCTTAAGTGTTGGTGTCTTTTCGAATGGATTGCCATTATCCATTACTACGGTTAGCTGACTCGATCGATTTACTCGAGAGTTTACATAAATCTGCAACTCTTTTAGTATTTCATTCTTTTTATCTTCGTATTCGCGTTGCAGATTTTGAGCTACTTGTTTAAACTCATTATACTGCTTTTCGATTTGTTCGTAATTGAGGTGAACACTGGCAATTAACTTCCCTTTAAATTCATACACAAGCGATTCTTCCACTAGCGTGTGGCGGTTTAATAGTGCTTCAATATCTTCTGGATAGATATTTTCTCCATTTGCGCCAAGAATAATATTCCTCAGCCTGCCACAGATATATAAGTATCCTTTTTTGTTTTGCTTGCCTAAGTCACCGGTCTTCAGCCATCCGTCTTTTGTGATTATATTGTCTGTAAGTTCGGGCTGTTTGAAATAGCCAGCCATTACGCTTCTTCCTCGTGCCCATATCTCCCCAATTCCTGTTTTTGGATCGGGATTAATGATTTGCAGTTCAAGATTTTTGACAGGGAGGCCGGTACTATACAATTTGGTTTCACGAGGAGGCGATCCGGCTAACAGTGGGGAAGCCTCAGTCATACCATATCCAATAGAGTATGGGAATTTGGCCTCGTTGAGGAATCTTTCCGTTTCTAAGTCGAGTTTTGCACCTCCAATTCCGAAGAACCGAATACGACCACCAAATTTCTTTTTCAGTTCGATTCCTGCTAGGTAATGCAGTAGTTTTCTACCTATGGCAGTTCCATATATGGCGGATGATACTTTGTTGCTGGTGAGCTTGGGCTTAATACTGTTTTTGAAAATTTTCTCCATAATGAGGGGAACCGTAAGCATTGTGGTTGGCCTAATGGAGATTAAGGCTGGCAACAGGTTGGTTACTGCTGGTGGTTTGCTTAAATAGTGGATTGTCGATCCCGAAATCATCGGTAATAGAAAGCCTATGGTAAACTCATACGCATGTGCCAGTGGCAGTATCGATAGAAAAACATCAGTGCTATTCACGTCTTGAACGGCATAGCATCCTTCAACATTCTGCAAAAAGTTGTCATGGGTAAGCATTACGCCTTTTGGGGTTCCTGTTGTGCCTGATGTGTAGATTATTGATGCAATGTCAGAAAGCGTGACGTTTTCGCTATGGCGTCTGTTTACTGATTTCTGCTGATTTTTTAAGGGAATAATGCCATTATCTGATATTTCGAAAATTGGGAGAGTCGAGGCAGTATCGAGTTTTAATAGTTGCTTGTTAGAGACAAATATTGCCTTTGCTTCCGAGTGTTGAAGTAGGGCGGCGATATCACTCGCTGAAAATTCAGGGAGGATGGGTACTGCTGTCGCGTCGGATAACATTATTGCAAAGTAAGCGATTGGCCAAAATGGAGAATTCTCAGCGATTATGGCAACCTTGTCATTCTTGCCAATACCAATATTTCGTAGTTGTTCCGATATAGCCAATGACCTTTCTTCTGCCTCGGAGTAGGTTATAGTTATTCCTAGGTCGTTGTTTAGAAACGATTTATTAGAGTATGTGCGCGACGAATGACAAAATGCTTCCGCTAAATTATTTAAAGTTATTTTACTCATATTTCTAGGATAAGCCACAATTTGTATAAACGAGTTAAATCCCTAAACAGTTTCTTAATCTTCCTTAAAATTCAGGGAAGTGAAAGTCTTCTTCTTTTTAAAAAAGAAATCATATACTATACTTCCTCTGTAAATTTCAGGGTGAAGGGTATTTCTACTTGAGTGTTCGAGTTGTTTTCTAAGTCTCTTATAATGGAACGATTTTTTGTAGAATGCGCAATATGCTTTTATTATTGACATCGAGAATCTCCATTTTCCCGAAAGTAAGAATACTAATGACGCTCCCATATCCATGAAGAATCGGGCAAAGAGCGTGGTTAATAGCATTCCTGAAGGCAAGTTTTTAACTAGTAGAATAAGGTTGTTGCGGTAGTTAAGGAATAGTTTGCGGGGATTGTCGTTTGGAAGAGTTCCGCCCCCCACGTGGTAAACTGTCGATTCTGGAACAAATAGTATTCTATGTCCCATATTTTTAAACCGCCAACAGAGATCAATCTCTTCCATGTGGGCAAAGAAAAACTCATCGAATCCGCCTGCGCTATGGAACGCGGAAGCTCTTACCATCATACATGCACCTGTGGCCCAAAAAATATCGCAGGTGTTATCGTATTGTCCGGAGTCTTTTTCCACGTGGCTCAGAATGCGTCCTCGGCAAAAGGGAAAGCCAAATCGATCGATATATCCTCCTGCGGCACCAGCGTATTCAAAGTGCTCTGGACTGTGAAATGCAAGTGTCTTGGGCATGCAAGCGGCAATGTTAATATCCCGGTCCATGGCGGCAATCAATGGTTGTAGCCACCCATCGGTTGGCTTTACGTCGGAATTTAAGATCAAATAGTAATCGGAATTTATCGATGATAACGCTCGGTTATAGCCTCCTGTAAAGCCATAGTTTTGATCGAACTCTATAGTTTTTACTTGGTTCAGGTTTTCTCGAATCCAATTTACGGAGCCATCATTTGACCCGTTGTCTGCAACAACAACCTCTACTCCAGGTAGGTCGGCTGTTTTTACAACTTCAGGGAGAAACGTCTTTAAGAATGATATTCCGTTCCAATTGAGGATTACTATGGAGAGTTTTGCCATTGTTTATTTCTCTGAAGTGATGTTTTCTCGTTTGTGCTTCCATCTGCGATGCGACCATAACCAATACTCCGGTTGCTCTTGGATGTGCTTTTCCAAAACTCTGGTGTGCGCTTCGGTTATTTCGAAGTTTGTTGTCGACTCTGGGTTGTCCGAAAGCAATTCTGCTTCAACTTCGTAGTGGCCTCTTGATTTCTTTTGCATGCTCAGAAAGATAACTGGGAAGTTGGTTTTTTTAGCAAACCGTTCAACACCAGTAAATACCGCAGTGTCCTGATTCAAAAAGGTTGTCCAGAAATTTGATTGGTCTCTGGTTGGTGCTTGATCTGCAATAAAAAGTGAAAGAGTCATTGTTTTTGAGCGATCGTATCGGAGCAGAACCCTCATGCCATCGGCCATGGAAACGGTTTCGACACCAAATTTTTCGCGCATTTTCTTAAAGTAGTTGTCGAATTGTTGGTTTGAGAGTGGCTTATATAATGCCACTACCTTGTGTCTGGATTGAAGTTGGAAACCTGAAAACATCTCCCAATTTCCATAGTGGCCCATCACACAAATTATGCTCTTCCCTTTATTGTATTGATTGTTGATAACCTCTGGGTTTTTGAATGTGCAGCGCTTTCGAATTTGCTTTTCAGTAATGTGTGGTAATAGTAAGGTTTCCATCGTTAGATCGCTAAGGTGGTGGTAAAACCTTTTTTCAATAGTGAGTATTTCTTTTATCGTTTTCTGAGGAAAAGATTTTTGTAAGTTTTCTCTTACCACTTTAGTCCTATAGCCCACAATTCGATATAGAACTATATAAAGCAGGTCTGAAATAATGAAAATTATTCGAAGCGGCAGCCAACTTAGAAATAGCGTGAATATCTTGAAGAAAAACATTCCAATTTTCATTGTTTATATCTTGAAGAAGTTGCTGATTTTTTGAACTGCTAATTTATGTATTTGGCCGTTAGTAGCAATGATTTCCTTTCCGAAGATATAATTGTTTTTGCCACTAAAGTCGCATACTTTACCACCAGCCTGTTGTAATATAAAGGCACCCGCTGCTACATCCCATGGTTGCAGGCTATATTCGTAAAATATTTCGAATCGACCGGCAGCAACATACACTAGATCGGTGGCTGCGGAACCAAGCCTTCTTATTCCATGCGATTCACGCATAAAATATTCGAGGGACGTTTTGAATGCTTCCATTTGGGAGAAATCGTAGTAGGGAAACCCCGTGGCCACGAAGGCATCTTTTATTTCGGCTGAATTGGAAACGGATATCTCTTTACCATTTAGGTAGGCCGGACTACCTTCCCACGCATAAAAACACTCGTTAAGAGAGCATTCCATAACGGCACCCAGAATGAGCCGATCCTGATGCATTAACGCAATGCTTATGGCGTAGGGCGAGATTCCATGGATGTAGTTGGTGGTTCCATCTAATGGGTCTATAATCCAGAGGTAATCTCCGTCTTCCCGTGCAACGGTCCCTTCTTCTGCAAGAAAGGTGCTCCCTGGCAAAATGTTTTTTAGCCTTTCGATAATTCGTTTTTCCGATTCCTTGTCTACGTAAGAAACAAAGTCGTGCAAGCCTTTAACCTCAATGTTGCTCTGTGAAAACGATAATCTTTCTGTTTTCATAAAGATGCTCACCTCTTGCTGGAGGGAAACAACTTGGGAACATATTTCTTGTAAGTTCATACTAGATAAATTCAATGGTTGCCGTTTCGTTTTTAGAAATTCCTGTGATTTTAACGGGAACCGTTTTGTTTGTAAGTTCCTTGCTGTATGGTATTTCAATCTGGATGTAGTTGCCGGTATAACCATGCATAAAATCTCCTTTCTTTCGTCCCTCAAAAAGAACCATCTCCGTTGTGCCTATATTTTGGAGATAGAAATTTCGATGTAACTTGTCGGAAAGTTGCTTAAGCCGATGTGTTCTGTCCGTTATTTCTTTCTGTGTAACTTTTGGTTCCATTGTTTCTGCAGGAGTGTTGGGCCGCACAGAGTATGGAAATATGTGTAGAAATGAGACGTTTAAATCCTCGAGGAGAGTGTAGGATTGCATAAACTCCTCTTCCGTTTCTCCTGGAAATCCAACAATAACGTCGATTCCTATAAATGCGTTGGGCATTACCGTTTTAATCCTGCGAATTTTTTCTGCGAAAAGTTCGCGCTTATAGCGCCTCCGCATTAGCGCCAGAATCTTGTTCGAACCCGATTGTAGCGGTATATGAAAGTGGGGGAGGAATCTCTTTGAATGGGCTACGAAATCAATAATTTCTGAAGTTAGTAGGTTAGGTTCAATGCTGCTAATTCTATACCTGTCCACCCCTTCGGAGGCGTCGAGAGCCGTAATCAGTTCTAGGAATGTCTCTCCTGTAGTTTTTCCAAAGTCGCCTATGTTTACTCCGGTAAGGATAATTTCTTTTATCCCCTTTTGTGCAATTTCACTTGCTTCGGCTACAATCGCTGGAATGGTTAAATTTCTACTTTTACCGCGGGCAAGGGGGATTGTGCAGTAGGAGCAATGGTAGTCGCAACCATCTTGAATCTTTAGGAACGACCGGGTTCGATCGGAGGAGGAGTATGCTGGGAAAATCTTTTCAACCGATGCGATGTCGCACGAGATAATCTCTGGTTCGGAATCTGCTTGGATGTTATCCAGAAGCCGGAATAGATTTCCTTTCTCCGATGCTCCAACAACAAGGTTTACTCCCGGGATAGCCGCAACCTCCTCGGGCTTAAGCTGAGCATAGCATCCCGTAACTACAATTTTAGCGTTTGGTGATTGGGCAATAAGCTTACGAATGGCATACCTGCATTTCTTATCGGCGTTTTCCGTTACCGAGCAGGTGTTTATTATGTAAACATCGGCAGGCGATGTGGAAGGAACGCGCTGATAACCGTTCTCTTCAAATTCTCGCCCAATGGTTGAAGATTCTGAAAAATTTAACTTACAACCCAGTGTATGAAACGCAACTTTTTTTGACGGTAGAGGCATTGGAAAAACATATAATATAGAGTGGGCAAATTTACTACTTTAATCGTTCTGTTTTTGCCAAATAAGCGCTCATGTTTTTCTTACTCTCCTTGTAGAGGTTTTTTACAATACCATCGGAGACGCCAATGGTGGGGACAATTATGCTTTTTGCTCCAATCCAATCCGATACGGATAAAAACAGTTCCCCTGCAGGGATGATCACATCGGCTCTGTCGGGGTTTAGTCCTAAATCGGTTATCCGCTCTTCGTAGCTGAGCTGCGACATTTTTTTGAATAAGACTTGCAGTTGGCTGGGCTTGATGATGACCTGCTCTTTTTGGTTTATCATCTTGTTAATCTTGTTGATGTTTCCTCCTGATCCAATTATATCAACATTGCCGTATTCCGATCGAATCTCTTTTACCCATGCCTCAAGGGCATTCCATTTTTCTCGTGGAACTTGCTTGTTGAGCATTCGCAAGGTGCCAATATCGAATGAACGAGACTTTTTAACCTTTTTGTCGATAAAGAGTGAGAGTTCGGTACTACCGCCTCCCACATCCATGTAGAGATGTGGTCGTGTTGAATCTACACTTTGGGTTATCTGATTTGAATAGATGATCTTTGCCTCTTCCTTGCCGTCGATTATTTCAATCTCGACACCAGTGTTTAATTGAATTCTTTTTACGATTTCTTGTCCATTCTCGGCCTCGCGCATAGCTGACGTAGCGCAGGCGCGGTAAGCCTCCACCTCATTTACAAGCATAAGATGCTTGTATGCAAGCATGAGCCGCTCCAGTCGTTCAATATTGCGGTCGCTGATTCGGTGCAAGGTAAATGCCTCTTCACCAAGCCTTACCGGCATGCGTATCAGGGATGATTTTTTAAATTCTGTTTTTCCTTTACGCTCCACAACATTGGTGAAAAGTAACCGTACTGCGTTCGATCCGATGTCTATTGCAGCAAGTTTATGGATTTCCAAGGTTGTCAATATTGCATTAGTCTTCGCTTTGACCATGATAATATTTGTAAAGTTCTACTTGTGAACGGAATGGTTTATTCTTTCCGCAATATTTGTATCTGTTGCCTAGGTTTTCTTCGATGATTCTTGCTTTTTGGTTGTCCTTCAAACCGAAAAGAATTACATTTTTGAGGTTCTCTTTAATTAGCGGGTCGTAGATTGGCGTGGCAACTTCAATCCGGCGGTCAAGGTTGCGGGTCATCCAATCGGCTGATGATATGTAACATAGTTCGTTTCCACCATTGGCGAAAATGAATATTCGCGAGTGTTCCAGAAAACGATCAATGATTGAAACCACTTCGATCTTATCACTGAGGCCTGGTATTCCTGGAATTAGAGAGCATATTCCTCTAACAATCAGTTTTATGCTAACGCCAGCCTTATTTGCTTCATAGAGTTTGTCAATAACTTCAAAATCAACGAGGTTGTTAATCTTGGCAAGCATATACGATGGTTTTCCCTCGGCAGCATTCTCCATTTCCTTTTCGATCAAGGAATAAAGTCGCTTTCGCATGTGATTGGGCGATACAAGTAGATGCCGGTATTGATATATGAGGTAAGGATGTTCCAGAAAGGTGAATACTCGCTCTATTTCCGAAGAAATTTTACTGTTGCAGGTGAGCAGGGTAATGTCGGTATAAACATTGGCATTTCCTTCGTGGAAATTCCCCGTGCTGATGGCCGTATATTGTATTGACTTTCCTCCTTCTTCGCGCGTGATGAGGGTCATTTTGCAGTGTACTTTCAGTGAGGCCACCCCAAAGATGACGTTCACGCCAGCCTCTTCCATTCTTTCGGCCCATTTTATGTTGGATCGTTCGTCGAATCGAGCTTTTAGTTCCACCATTGCAGTAACCTCTTTGCCATTTTGGGCAGCATTAATTAGAGCTCTGACCACTTTCGATTCAGTGGCAACCCGGTAAAGAGTGATTTTTATTGATTTTACTTCTGGATCAATAGCTGCCTCTTTTAGTAAACGAATGTAGTTGGAAAAGCTATGGTAGGGAAAGTGGAGAAGAATGTCCTGTTCCCGCATGGCCTGAAATACTGATTTGTTCTTTTCGAGAACGGGGATGGGGATTGGGCGTAGCGATGGGTTTACTAAGTGCTTTTTCTCTAAACTGGGAAACTTAAGGAAGTCACGGAAGTTGTGATATCTACCGCCAGGAATAACGGTATCAAATTGGTCTAATCCCATTTTCTGAACGATATAGGAGAGCAGGTCTCCCGAAATCTTACTGTCGTAAACAAAACGGACTGGATCTCCTTTTTTTCTGTTTTTTACGCCTTTGGCAATTTTTTCGAGAAAACTTTCTGAAATATCGTTGTCTACATCTAGTTCGGCATCCCGAGTTACTTTAATCGTGTAGGATTCAAAGTGATCGTAGTTGAACGTACTAAATACTTTGGCTAGGCAATATCGGATTACATCTTCCAGTAGGATGATATAAGAGTTGTTGTCGGTGCTTGGGAGGACAACAAATCGGGAAAAGTCCGATGTAGGTATCTCGATAATGGAGTATTCCTTGGCCAATTTGCGCCGGTTCGTCATTTTTACTGCCAAATAAATGGTCATGTCTTTCAGTTCGGGAAAGACATTTACTTGGTTTAGCATTATGGGCGAAAGCGAGTGCGTAAGGTCTTTTTCGAAAAAATTGTTTATAAAATCGATATGTTCTGGTAGCAGTTGGGATTCGTTTAGTAGGAATATCTTCTCTGCTTCTAACTCTTTCTTGATTTCAAAATACAGGGCGTCGAACCTTTTTTGGAACTCAGTAACAATACGTTTTATTTGGCCTAGAATTACTTTGGGGTTATCGCCGTAGAACTCTTTTGCTTTTTTTTCATACTCCATGAGGCGCCGGAGGGTTGCTACCCGCACCCTGAAAAACTCATCCAAGTTGTTGGAGAATATGCCCAGAAATCGAAGCCGTTCAATTAAAGGAACCGATGGGTTTTCCGCCTCTTGAAGTACCCGTTGGTTAAACGCCAACCAGCTGATCTCCCTGTTTATATAGCGTGATGGCTTTTTGAATATCATTTAAAGGTTGTGTTAATCTTTTTTTGGAAAAAACAATTCGAAACTCGTTAAGTTCTCTTTTGAAATGGTTTTCCACGATTCGGCCTTAAAGTTTAGCACAACAACACCCGATGTAGGGAGGTCGAATATTGGTTCTTTTAAGTATTCGTTTGCCGCAAAGGTAAAGGTTGGGTTGTGTCCGACCATTAACAGAGAGTTAATTTTTTCGTCGGTTTCATAAATTTGTTCAATGATATCCTTCTCGCTTACCGCATACAGCCTAGGGGTTAGGGTAATCGATTCAATTGGAACGTGAAGGCACTCAGCAAAAATTATTGCAGAATGGCAGGCGCGTGCCGCATGGCTCGTGATTATTTTCTCCGGAATAATATGCTTGTCTTTCATGATTTTGGCAATGGTTATGGCATCTCGGGTGCCTCTTACCTTTAGCGGTCTGTCAACGTCTTCAAACATCTCCTCTGGCCCATATGCTTTTCCGTGTCTAACTAAAATTAATTGTTTCACAGCAGTGTCTTTTTTGGGTTAGTAATAAGTGTTTATTCATTTAGATTACCCTGTGAAGCGTCCATCAGAACTCGTCACAGGGTAATAATACCTGAAACAGATTAAAGGATATTACTTGCCAATTCTGCTAACGGGCTTCTTTCTCCCTTAACTAAGTTGATGTGTGCGAAGATTTCGTTACCGTGCATTTTGTCGCTGAGGTAGGTTAGCCCATTTGACTTTATGTCGAGGTAAGGCGAGTCAATTTGGTTGATATCGCCCGTAAATACGAACTTTGTGCCCTCGCCAGCACGGGTGATGATTGTTTTTATTTCGTGAGGTGTTAGGTTTTGGGCTTCATCAACGATAAAGAATGCGTTGGAAAGACTTCTTCCGCGGATAAAGGCCAGCGGGGTAATAACAAGTTTTTGGTCTTTCAACATCTCCTCTACATGCATGTATTCGCGGCTTTGTGATTTGAATCGGTTTTTAATTACTGCCAGATTATCGTAAAGGGGTAGCATGTATGGTCCAATTTTTTCGCCTACATCACCGGGAAGGAAGCCTATATCTTTATTGGCTAGCGGTACAATTGGCCGTGCGAGCAGTATTTGATCAAAACTTTTTTCCTGCATTAGTGCGGCAGCGAGGGCAAGCAGTGTTTTTCCTGTGCCTGCTTTCCCTGTGAGTGCTACCAGCTGTACTTCGGGCCGCAGCAAGGCGTCGAGTGCAAAGGTTTGCTCCGAGTTTCGTGGCTCAATACCATATACTCGTTGCTTATCAATCCGGTGGATAGTGTCTGTTCCTGCACTATAGTATATTAGCGCACTTGAATTGGCCCCTTTTAATACAACATATTGGTTTGCATAAAACTGGTATTTAATTGCGGATGCCTCAATACCTTCGGGCTGCTGGTAAAGTCTTGCGATTATGCTGTCGTCGATGTCGCATAAGGTATCAATCTCTTTTTTGATAACATCAATGTCTCTTACCTTATCGGAGAGGTAGTCTTGCGATTGGAGCCCCAACGATTTAGCTTTTAGCCTAAGGTTTACATCCTTTGTTACTAGAATTACTGGGCTGTCCTTTATTGTTTTTGCCAGGTACTCCGCAATGGCGAGTATTCTATGGTCGGGAGTATCCTCGCTAAAGGATTCAATCATAGTTTTTGAGAACGGCTTTCCAGTCTCAACTCGTAGTTTTCCAAGCCCTTTTCCGAGTTTTATTCCTCCGTTAAAGAGTTGATCTCCGGCTAACTTATCGAGTTCTCGAGCCAACTCCCTTGCATGGAAATTTATTTGTTCATTCCCCTTTTTAAACTTGTCTAATTCTTCCAGAACTACAATAGGCAAAACAATGTCGTTGTCCTGAAAATTATAGATGCACTTGTAGTCGTGAAGCAACACGTTTGTGTCGAGTACGAAGGTTTTTTTTGGGTTTCGCATAGCATAGTGGAATTAGAGAATTATGCTTAAATATAGCGAAAAAAAGGATTCGGCAAGAGAAAAAATGGTTAACTAAATATGAATATCTGCGAGGGCTTTTTTTTACCTTTGCCACCCAATTGCTTATACCATGAATTACCAAGAAACGTTAGAATACTTGTTCAACCAACTACCTATGTTTCAGCGGCAGGGTAAATCTGCTTACAAAGCTGATCTTGTAAATACGCTACTGCTCGATGAGCATTTTTGTCATCCACATTGCCAATTCAAAAGCATTCACATTGCTGGCACCAATGGGAAAGGGTCTACTTCTCATATGCTTGCATCCGTGCTAGGTGCTGCTGGCTATAAGGTTGGATTGTATACATCGCCACACCTGAGAGACTTTAGAGAGCGGATAAAGGTAGATGGTGTAATGATTTCGGAGGAGTCGGTAGTTCAGTTTGTGGAGACAAATAAATCTATTTTTGAACAGGTAAAACCATCATTTTTTGAAATGACGGTGGCATTGGCTTTTTCTTACTTTGCCGAGCAGAAGGTTGATGTTGCAGTGGTTGAAGTTGGGTTGGGAGGGCGTTTGGATTCCACGAATATCATTACCCCCGAGTTGTGCGTGATTACAAATATTGGGCTCGATCATACCGATCTTTTGGGCGATACAATTGAGAAAATTGCTGGTGAGAAGGCTGGAATCATTAAGCCTGGTGTTCCAGTAGTTCAGGGCGAATCCAATATTGCCTATAATTATGTGTTTGAACAAAAGGCTAAAGAGCAATCGGCACCCTATACGCTGGCTTCGGATGTTTTTAGAGTGGAATCGAGTGGCTTGGCTGAGGGTGGACTTCACTGGTTTAGCGTTAGTCGCATTGGATCGGAGGAAAAGGATTTTGTTGAGGTAGATTTAGCGGGCGATTATCAGGCGAAGAATGTTATTACCGTTCTTGCTGCACTTGATCGCATAAAAGATATTTGGCCAAACGTTAATGCGGAATCAATCAAAACTGGTTTGCGAAATGCAGGTTCTACGACTGGCCTCTTGGGACGGTGGCAAGTATTGGCCCACAATCCAATGGTTGTGTGTGATACAGGCCACAACGTTGATGGGATTTCTTACGTGGTGAAACAGCTTGCGCGAACACCGCATTCGCACTTGCATATGGTTATTGGAATGGTTGCCGATAAGGATATTCGGGGTGTGCTTCAGCTTTTACCCGTTGATGCTACCTACTATTTTACAAATGCAGCTATTCCTCGGGCTATGGAGGCAGAGGCGCTTCAGAAACTGGCTGCTGAGTTTGGTTTGAAGGGTGACTTCTTTACTAGTGTGGATGAGGCATTGCGGGAAGCGAAAAAAAATGCAAAAGCTAACGATTTGGTTTTCATCGGAGGAAGTACTTTCGTGGTTGCCGAGGTAGTTTAAATTTGAACATATTTTTTGAAACCCTTTGCAGGTTTGGAAAATTGCCCTATATTTGCATCGCTTTTGAAAAGAAACGTTCTTTACAAATAACACTTTGGGAGCATAGCTCAGTTGGTTCAGAGCGTCTGCCTTACAAGCAGAGGGTCGGGGGTTCGAATCCCTCTGCTCCCACACAAGTTTATTAATTATTGGGAGCTTAGCTCAGTTGGTTCAGAGCATCTGCCTTACAAGCAGAGGGTCGCTGGTTCGAACCCAGCAGTTCCCACAAAACCCCGCAATTTGCGGGGTTTTCTTTTTTATACGGGTTGATTCGAAAGTATAATCGCGAAGGTTTCATTTGGCTGAAATTTTCGCGATTTGTTTTTTTACACTAAGTAGCGGTTGGCGTAGCTGCAATGTTGATTGTGCATTTCATTGTTTGTATAAGCCAGCAGGAGTTAGGGTGTTCCCCTTTACTAAACTGATGCTATTTTTTGTGAATTTGGTGACGCCCTCCGTTAAAATGCAAAATCGCTCTAACTTTTTGATGACGCCCTCTGTTAAAATGATGACACCCTCTGTTAAAATGTAAAGTCCCTCTAGCTTTTTGCAAACACCCTTCGACTATTTGCAAACGCCCTCTAGCTATTTGTAAAGTCCCTCTAGCTTTTTGCAAACGCCCTTCAACTATTTGCAAACGCCCTCTAGCTATTTGTAAAGTCCCTCTAGCTTTTTGCAAACGCCCTTCAACTATTTGCAAACGCCCTCTGGGTTTTTGCAAAGTTCCTCCATCATTCTGTTAAGTTCCTCCGCCATAAGAAGAACACGCATACAAGGAATATTAATCCGTTCCTTTCCCTAAAAGGGCAAGGAATGTTCTGAGCGAGGACTGCTCAAAATATTAACACTTGTGGTTGTAGGAAGGAAAGTCTCCTCTATTATGGGAGAGAGTGGTCGGCCAGGCACCATATCTTCAGAAATACCGGCCGTTCCGTAGGGGGCACTCGTTGGTAGAATCGAAAATAGCAAGACCAATTTGTGCTCCGTAGGTGAGCCACAGCACCCCGAGGTTGGTGCATATGTAACAAATTATCTGTGCTGTTCGGCGGTAATTGCGCTTTATATTTAAAACGTCATCGTAATTGTGGTCCCTTCGTTTACTACCGAATTGGCGGTGATGCTGCCACCATGTAGGCGCATAATTTGGCGCGAAAGGCTAAGTCCAATCCCTGAACCCTTTGGCTTTGTGGTGAAGAATGGGATGAAAATCTTATCCAGCACATCGGGTAAGATGCCTTGGCCGTTATCGCTTACCTGGATGGTAACACGGCCGCGCTTGTTCTTAAAGCTCCTAATGTCGATACGGGGGATAACTTTGCCATCGAGTGCTTGGGATGCGTTCTTGACAATATTGAGCAGAACTTGTTCAATTAAATTCTCGTCGATGGAGAATTCTATATCCACAGGGTCTACATCAACGCTAACGATTATTCCACTGTTTTTGATGTCTTCGTCGATTAGAGGCCGAATACTGTCAAATAGGTCCTTGACCTTAGTGATTTTGAAGTTTGGTTTGGGAATGCGGGTGAGATTTCGGTATGTGTTTACGAAGTGCAATAGGCCTGTGCTGCGTTTATGGATGGTTTGCATTGCCTGCTGAATCTCTTCTGTGGTTTCTGTATCAATTTCTTGGCCATCGTCTTGATTCTCTTTTATTGTTTTAAGCATCCCGTGGAGAGTCGATGATAACGATGCAATGGGGGTAATTGAGTTCATGATTTCGTGGGTTAGCACGCTGATAAGCTTTTGCCACGCTTCGGTCTCCTGCTCCTCCAATACACTTTGGATGTTCTTTATGGTAGCCAGAATAATCTCCTTTCGATGAATTCGAAACTCGGTGGAGAATACGGCCAACTGTAGGAGATCGTCATCCATTTGAACCTTTACTAGTGTGTTTTCGCCGGGGGTGATGTTGAGTAAATTGTCGACCAGCTCGTAGCTTACCGATGCTAGCTGCTTTATGTTTTTTAGGCTCTGGGTTTGAAAGAGGACTTTGGCTGCTTTGTTTACCATTTCCACCGTTCCGTCTTTTTGGAAGGCAATAATCGCCACGTCGATGTTCTGCAGTATACTTTGCAGATACTGAAAATGCTCCTCTTTTTGTGATCGAACCGCTTGGAAGTCGTTAATCACATCGTTAAAGGCTTTGCTCAGTTCATCAAAGGAGCTGCCCATTCCTTCAACCTGAAATGTGCGCGTAAATTCCGAAAATCGTATGGATTCTAGAAATGACGCTAGATCACGATTCGTCTTGTCTACGTATTTAAACAAGGCGTATATCTGTAAGAAGATAAAGACACCTATAATTACAGGTGTAATAAAAAAGTTGTAGTTGCTCATCGTGTAGACGAGCGCAAAAATGCTAATTAGAAGGATTGTAATCCTAATTATAATATTAAATCGGAAATTTCTATAAACCATATTTTTCCATTCTTCGGTAAAGGGATGTGCGGGTAATTCCTAGCTCTGTAGAGGCTTGTGTTATGTTTCCATTGTATTGCTTCAATACTTTGGTGATGACATTTTTCTCGATTTGATCGAGGTTGTATGTCTCCATGTCGATGTCCGCGCACCTTTCCTTGGAGCCGGTCAGGAAGAAATCCTCGGATTGAAGGTTGTCGGATTCACACATAATAATAGCTCGCTCAATAGCGTGCTGCAATTCCCTTACATTGCCCGGCCAAAGGTACTGCTGTAGTTTCTTTTGCGCATCGGCGGTAATGCCTTTAAGGTTCTTCTTGTATTTTTTTGCATATATAGCGAGGAAGTGTTTTGTTAGGATTGGAATATCTTCGGTTCGCTCTCTAAGTGGGGGGAGATGGATTTCTACCGTATTGATTCGGTATAGCAAATCTTGTCGGAATTGGCCTGCCGAAACGAGTTGGTGGACATCGTTGTTTGTTGCACAAATAAGCCTTACATCAACTTTAGTCGGTTTGTTCGATCCTACCCGTGTGATTTCCCTGCGCTCGATGGCGGTGAGTAACTTTGCTTGAAGGGGGAGGGAGAGGTTTCCAATTTCATCCAAGAAGAGGGTTCCATTGTGGGCTACCTCAAATCGGCTGGGCTTTTCCTTCTTGGCGTCGGTAAATGCACCTTTTTCATGTCCAAATAGTTCGCTTTCGAAAAGCGATTCGCTAATTGAGCCAAGGTCAATGCTTAAAAATATTTCGTCCTTTCGCGCAGAGTTGCGGTAAAGCGCGCGCGCTACCAACTCTTTTCCGGTTCCGTTCTCGCCAAGAATTAGTACGTTGGCATCGGTCTTGGCCACTTTTTGAATAGCCGTAAAAACTGCTCGCATTTTCGCCGATTCTCCAATGAAATCGACAAAAGGTTTGTCGATGGCCTCGGTATACTCTTTTTGCTTTTGCTTAAGATTATCAACTTCATGTTTCGATTCGCGCAACTTTAGAGCCGAGGAGATCGTGGCAATTATCTTCTCGTTTTGCCAAGGTTTAAGGATAAAATCGGTAGCTCCCGCTTTTATTGCCTTCACTGCCTTTTCGGCATCGCCATAGGCGGTTATGAAAAGGACAACGGCTCCGGGGTCAATCTCAAGGATCTTGTCCAACCAGTAAAACCCCTCTTGACCACTAATGGCATCTTGGGTGAAATTCATATCGAGAAGCATTACGTCAAATGACTCTTTGCCCATAAGCTTCGGAATTTCATTGGGGTCCGATGTCGTTACTACCAATTCGACGTATGGCTTTAGCAATAACTTTAGCGCAAAAAGGATATCTTCGTTGTCATCAATCGCCAATATCTTCCCCATCTTCTTAATCATAGTGCCTTTTTCATTTTGTGCGAAATATACATATTCAGTTTGATTTAGGAATAAAATCGCCATAAATATTGTTCGATATCGAACAGTCTGTGTCGCAATTATGAACATTTATTAAGAAGGTAACTGTGGTGCGGTTTTATTAAAAAACAGTAAATCAAGGCACAAAGACCTTTGGCATATTTATAGATAAATAGGAGCCAAACCGCAATAGATAATTTACTATATATGGATAAGGCAATTGAGAGAAAAGGAAGGTTTACGAAGAAACAAATCTGGTATGGCGTTGCTGGATTAATTGGCTTAGCATTAATTTTAATGATCGTTTTTGGAGACAAAAGCAGAAAGTTAAACGTGGATTTGGAAAAGATCACCGTAGAGGAGGTTAAAGAGGACTTATTCAAGGATTATATTGCTGTAATTGGAACCGTTGCCCCCATTCAAACAATTTTTCTGGATGCAACAGAATCGGGTAGCCGTGTTGAATCGATTGTTACATTGGAGGGATCGATGGTGAAAAAAGGTGATGTGATTATTAAATTTAGCAATACAAGTTTGATTATTGATATTTCGCGCACCGAGTCGGATGCATCCAGAACAACGAATGAGTTGAGAAATGCGCGCCTTAATATGCAAAAACAGCTGGTTGAATCGCAAAGTCAACTGCTCGATCAAGAGTACCGTTTGAAGCAGCAAGAGCGTGCCTACACGCGTAGCGTAGAACTGCAAAAGAAGAAATTGATTTCGGATGAGGAGTATCAACGAGCGGCAGAAGATCTTGAGTATACCCGAAATAAGATAAAATTGCTGAAGGAGAGTATCAAGCAAGATTCGCTATACCGGGAAACGCAGGTTGTGACGCTGGAAAACGATGTAACGCGTATGCAGCAAAATCTCGCCATTGTTCGCCAACGATTCGAAGGTTTAAACCTTCGGGCTCCTGTTACTGGTGAGCTGGCTTCCTTAAACCTAGAGGTTGGACAGGTTGTTAATATGGGAACTCGTATTGGCCAAATAAATGTTTTGGATTCTTATAAGCTAAAGGTAGAAGTAGACGAACATTACATTTCGCGCGTTACCAGAGGTTTGATAGGCAATTGTGATTTTTCGGGCACTTCATATAAGTCCAAGATTACTAAGGTTTATCCAGAGGTAAGAAATGGAAGGTTTACGGTGGATATGGAGTTCTTGGGCGCCTTTCCTAAGGATATTCGGATAGGACAAACATCTCGAATTCGACTGGAACTTGGGGAGTCTAATATGGCTGTGCTCATTCCGCGGGGAGGGTTTTACCAAAGCACCGGAGGTCAGTGGATTTTCGTTGTAGATCCCTCTGGTAGTGTTGCAACTAAGCGCAATATTCGGATAAATCGACAGAATCCGCAGTTTTATGAAGTTGTAGAGGGACTTAAGTCGGGCGAAAAGGTTATTGTTTCCAGCTACGACACATTTGGGGAAGTTGATAAGCTGATTTTAAAAGATTAATACTATACACGCTTAATACATAAAAATTAATGCCATGCTAAAGACTGTTGATTTAGTAAAGGTTTTCAGAACCGAAGAGGTGGAAACCACCGCACTTAATAAGGTGAATATTCATGTTAAGGATGGTGAGTTTGTTGCAATAATGGGTCCATCGGGCTGCGGAAAGTCTACTTTCCTAAATATTATTGGCTTGCTCGACAACCCCTCGGGAGGGGAGATATACTTCGTTGGGCATGAAGTCTCAAAGTTCAAGGAGAAGCAGCGCACAAATCTGCGTAAAGCCAATATCGGCTTTGTTTTTCAGAGTTTTAATCTGATTGATGAACTTACCGTTTTCGAAAACGTGGAGCTACCTCTGCTTTACCTTGGAGTTTCCTCTTCGGAGCGCAAGAAAAAGGTTGAGGCGGTTCTCGACAGAATGAAGATGTCGCACAGGCGAAATCACTTCCCACAACAACTCTCAGGCGGTCAACAGCAACGCGTTGCAATAGCTCGGGCTGTTGTTGCTAATCCAAAGTTAATTTTGGCCGATGAGCCTACGGGTAATCTCGATTCGGCCAACGGCGAAGAGGTGATGAATTTACTGTCGGAGTTGAATAGCGAAGGGACAACAATCGTTATGGTTACGCACTCTCCCAGTGATGCTGAAAAGGCTCATCGCATAATCCATCTTTTCGACGGACACGTTGTAACGGAGAATGTCAAAAAAATATTGTAATTAAACTGCTAGGCCATGAGAGAAATTTGCATTCCTGTTCCTTCTATACCTGAGGGGCAGGTCGCCGAAATAATTTTTCGGCTCGAAGGGAAGGAGATTTCTTTTAGCTACAAGCTGGAATCGTTTCCATGGAATACTGAAAACGACAATCATTCTGACGATTCTACCCTTTATAATGTCGTAAGACTAAGGGAGAGTATCTCCTCAATTAGTTCAGAATGGGAGTTGATTCAAATTTACACACCTGATCCTGACGCCAAGCACATACATGTACTATTCCGTAAGCGCAATTGAAACTGTCTTGTTTAATTTTAAACGCATAAGGTGATGAGAATATTTTTGGTATTTGCACTTTGTCTCGGCGGTATATTCGTTACTGATACAGCGAGTGCAGTTGAGGGTCAAGGGGGGCAGGTGCACCAAAAGCAGATAGTAATTAATCCAGATTCGCCAATTTCATTGCGGACACCATTGAGTTCGCAGGTTGCGATTGATGTGGTTGTTATGGAGATGTCTGGTTCGTTTGTGGAGGTCTCAGAGTCTGATCTGCTCCTGCTTTTTAAAGGGGTTACATCGCAGGCAAGACCTGATTCTTTATTTAAAGGTTGTAGCCCTATTCTGACTCAGGAAGAATTGGTACGTCGCGAGAATAATTTCATTCAGGTTCTCTAAGTATTTTAAAAATGAAGAATTACATACTTTGCTTTCTATTTTTATTAGTTAGTTTATCTGTCTTTGCCCAGAAACAGTGGACTCTTTCGGAGTGTCTTCGATATGCTACCGACAATAATCTAGAGTTGAAGAAAAAGGCACTGGAGATAAATCTTAGCAAGGCCGATAAGACTCAGTCCTATTTTGAAATGGTGCCCACCGCTGTTGCTGGAGGCAGTTATGCTCTGGTTAACGGTTTGGATTATAACTATAACGCAGGAATGTATGAGAACGCTCGTGTTGCCAATGGTCAACTTTCACTCTCAGGAGAGGTAACTCTTTTTCATGGTTTTGCATTAGTAAACGATGTGCGGGCGGCTCATTACGACTATGAACGAGCGAAAGCGGATTTAGCTGTGGAGCAAAAGAATATTTCTATTCGAATAATGGTGAAGTATATCGATGTGCTTTTTAAGCGTGATTTGTATACCGCATCAAAGCAACAGACTGAAATATCGCAGCAACAGAAAATTAAGGGTGAAGAAATTTATAGTTTGG
Organism: Williamwhitmania taraxaci; assembly: GCF_900096565.1. Classification (NCBI taxonomy): domain Bacteria; kingdom Pseudomonadati; phylum Bacteroidota; class Bacteroidia; order Bacteroidales; family Williamwhitmaniaceae; genus Williamwhitmania; species Williamwhitmania taraxaci. Next base: position 48,498 of record NZ_FMYP01000003.1, on the reverse strand, counting down.
GTGGGATTTCTAATGCGGAATTTCTGGAACTTAAGGCTCAGTTTGCAAGAAGTTTGGCAGACGAAGTGTCGTATAAAAACCAGTATCAGTTGAATTTGCTGGAGTTGGCCCAATTTCTTGATATTGCCGATGCGCAGTCGTTCGAGGTGGCTAGCCCTAATTTGACGGATAGTAGTCTCAGTGCTATTTTACCGGACTTGGCAGCGTTGGATGCTAATTCTCGAGGTCAATTCCCTGAAATTAAATCGGCTTCGAACCAAGTTCGAGTAAAGGAAATGAACTATTATGCAGCCATTGGGCGTTTAACTCCTCGGTTTTATGCGGGCTATAACTACAATACATGGTTTGCCGATAATGGTATCGATGCGAATAAGGCTAACAATGATCCAACCCGGATGTATCCATCGTATAGCTATCGCGATCAAATTGATGCGAATCTAAGGAAAACGATATATGTGGGCGTTTCTATCCCTATACTTAATAAGTATTCCGCTCAAACTGCTCGGACAAAGAGTAAGATTAGCCTGAAGTATGCTGAGCACAGCTACGAGCAGGTAGAAAACTCTGTCACAAAAGAGCTGACGAGCACTTTCCTTGAAACTACTGGCGCGTGGAGTAATTTTCAGGCGGCTACGGAAAAGTTTGATGCCACATCGGCTTCGTGGGAAGCGGCGAAGGAAAAATTTGAACTTGGGGGTATAAGTTCTATCGATTTGGGTATTGCCCGTAAAAATCAGTTTGAGGCCGAGACCAACCTTATTAATTCCAAGTATAATTTTATTCTTCGAAAGAAGATTCTCGACTACTACATGGGGGAACCACTATCTCTATGAAATGCTAAGTTGAAATGAAATGGTCTTTTTCTCGAAAGGCCTTTTTTTGTATTGTAGCGCTTAGAGTTCTTTCTCGAAGCAGGCATAAATGTTTAAATCTTTCGATAGAGCGGTTTCTCCAACCTTTGAGAATCCGCAACGTTCGAAAAAGTGTAATGTGTCTTTGTTTCCAGCAAAGGTGTCAAGTCGGATTGATTTGTAACCCTCTTTCTTTGCGAAATCAGCAGCAAAAGCCATTAGTATTTTCGCAAACCCTTTTTTCTGGAAGAACGGATGAATCGCAAGTCGGTTTACAATAAGCGCGTTACTGTTGCTGGTCCACTTAAGTTGATCGTATGAAGAATCTTGTTCGTCGTTTAGTGTGATAACTCCAATAGTCCCACCGTTATTCCGAAGTAGGTATAGGTTGCCTTTCTTTATGTCCTCACTAATGGTAACGAACGAAGGGTAGGCACTATTCCAATGTGAATATCCTTTCGAAATAAGATCTTTTGCGCATTCACGCAAAATGAACATTATCTCGATTAGACTTTCTTCTTCTGCTCTTAGTATTTCGGGCTCCATTACCAAAAAGATACAGTTTGTTGAGCCAAATGTATAAAATTCTTCTTCATTGTAAAGATGTTTTTTTTACTATCGAGAATTTGTAGTGAGTTTAACTTGTATTCATTTTTGCTATTATGCAGATAAACGTTAAGTGTTGTTGAGTTTTTTGTCGTTTTTACTTCGGTATCCCACACAGAGCAAATGTGAATTTGTTTGCAAGCAAAATACTAATTTGTTTTGAACGTTTATAGCATGGATTGTTTTAGCTTTGCATATCTATTCCTGCAAATATCTTGGTGAACAAACGATTGTTTGTCGGTTTTGTTGCTTTTGATGTATATTTGATGTTAAATCTGGTAATTCTGAAAATGAGATTTTTATTTATAGCGGCAACATTTTTATTTTTTTTCTTCTTAGCATGCCAGAAGGATGAAATTAGCCATTCTGCGAGCGACAGATTATTGTTTTCGCGCGATACTGTTATGTTCGATACCGTATTTACCACGGTGGGGAGTGCTACTGCTCGGTTTAAAGTCTACAATAAAGGTAGCCAACGGGTTAATATCTCGGATGTAACTCTTTCCGGTGGTTCATTCTCGTCATTCCGCATAAATATTGATGGGGAACCGGGGCCGAAAATCCAGAATCTTGAAATGGCCGCTGGCGACTCTATTTATGTCTTCGTAAATGTAACTGTCGATCCTCAGGGCAGTGACTCTCCCTTAGCAATTGAAGATTCCATTTTGTTTAATCTTAATGGAAACTTACAGTCGATAAAACTCTTAGCATGGGGGCAGGATGTTGTTTTGCTCAACACGTCTGTTATCGCTACTCAGGTATTTACCGCCAATAAGCCTTATTTGATTTACGGAGATGTGGTTGTGTCTGCTGGTGCGAATTTAACAATTGAGGCTGGCGCTAGATTTTACTTCCACAATAATTCGAGGCTTTATGTGGATGGTTCGCTCAAGGCCAATGGGACGGAAGAAAACCCGATTTCATTTCAGGGCGATCGATTGGAAGATTTCTACGCGACTAAGGCGGGGCAGTGGGGCGGCCTCTATTTCCGGCCGGGTAGTTATGGCAATTTGCTAAATTGGGTAAATATAAAGAATGCAGTCAATGGTGTTCAGGTCGACACCTTTGCTGTAGCCAATACGCCCACGCTTATTATTCAAAATAGTAGAGTGGAAAATATGTCGGCAATTGGACTACTTGCACGTGGTGCAATTGTCAGAGCATCAAATTGTCTATTTGCCAATTGTGGACAAGCAACGGTGGCGCTTGTTTATGGCGGAAACTATGAATTTGTGCACTGTACGTTGGCTAATTATTGGGGCACTTACTATTCCCGCAAGTATCCACAATTATGGTTGAACAACTACTATATTACCACTATGGGCGGGGCATCCACTATGGTTGCTAGGGATTTAGATCGGGCCGATTTTGTGAATTGCATCGTATATGGCAGTATGTCCAACGAGGTATGGGTTGATAATTCCTATTATGGCACTACCTCTCCATCTAAGATGAATTATACATTTGAAAACTCTATTGTTCGGATTCCGAGCGGCACGGAATTCACGCTACCACACTATAGTGGTGTTAAACGGGAAGATCCGAAATTTGCTGACATTGTTAAGTTTTCCTACCTCCTCGATACGCTTTCGCCTGCCAAGGATTTTGGACGTTTGGATTATGGTGAACTATACCCTGTCGATTTGAAGGGTGAGTCTCGGATTGCCGATAGCCATCCGGATGCAGGTGCTTTTGAACGTATTGAGAAACCAAGTAGACGTTAGACGAAGATTATACTAGTAGGTGGGCTGATTACTTAAATTTGTTCTGCCATGAGAACTTTTTTTATTGTCCTGTATTCCTTCTTCTGCATAGGGTCGCTTTGCGGTCAAGATTCCACTAAGATCGATATGCTTTGGTATAACGTAGAGAATCTTTTCGATCCATTTCACGATACCTTAAAGCTCGATCAGGAGTTTACCATTGAAGGTGCCCGCCATTGGAGTTGGAATAAAATGGAGAAAAAGATTGATGGGATATGTAAGGTTCTTGTAGCCTCAGGAAAGTTCGAACCCCCATTGATTGTTGGCTTGTGTGAGGTTGAAAATCGATTTGTTCTCAATCGATTAGTTTATAACTCCCCGCTTTCCAAGTTCGAATACCGGATAGTGCATGCTGAATCTCCTGATTTTAGAGGTATCGATGTGGCACTGCTTTATCGGAGTAAACGACTCTGGTTGAAAAATTCTCGCTTTATCAGATCGTATGAATTCGATGATCATCCTTCGCGTGACATTCTTTATGCAAAGTTTCTGGTCGATGGAACCGATAGCCTGCATATTTTTTTAAACCACTGGCCGTCCAAGTATGGGGGCGAACTTGAAACCGAACATGCTCGCAGTTATGCGGCAACTATATTGTCGATGGCGGTGGATTCAGTATTGCGGTGTGATAGTATGGCCAATATTGTGGTGATGGGCGATTTTAATGATGAAGCAACCAATGTTGAGGTCGCTAAGATTCTCAAGACGAGGACTCATCTCGAACCAAAATCGCACAATAAAACCTTGGTTAACCTATCTTCCCTTCTTTATGCAAATGGAATGGGAACTCACAAGTATCAGGGTCGATGGGCTGTTATCGATCAAGTTATGGTGTCGGAAGCATTGCTTAGTGAATACAATGCCCTGCGCGTTCCTATGAGCAGTTGTAAAGTCTTTGATGCACCATTCTTGCTTGAACGTGATGATGCCTATACTGGACAAAGACCATTTCGTACCTTTATTGGTTTTCGGTATCATGGTGGCTTTAGCGATCACTTGCCGGTTTTACTTACAATTCGGAGGCAGTATTAAAACCGCTGCTGAAGTCATGCTTGGCAGTAAGGTTAAAGTCTTTTGCTCTTTCGAGCATCAAGGCATACGCTTCTTCGTAGTTGTTTTGGATTAATCCATCTAGGATAGCTTCTTTAATATCGTTTTTGATCTCACCAATTGCTCTACATGGGCCAACCTCGAAAACAGCCATTATAACCTCGCCGGTAATTGGCGGTTGGAAAATACGGATAGCATCTTTTTCCTCTATTTCTTTAAGCTTTTCGCGTACTAATGCAAAATTTCCAAGATGTCGCCTGACGGTTGCCTCGTTTTTCGAGGTGATATCCGCCTCGCAAAGCATCATTAAATCCTCAATATCCTCACCTGCTTCAAATAGTAATCGCCTTACTGCCGAGTCGGTTACCTCATCCTTCGAAAGTACAATTGGCCGTAAGTGAAGTTGCACCAGTTTCTGAACATACTTCATCTTTTCGTTGAGAGGGAGCTTCATCTCGCGAAAGATGCCCGGAACCATCTTGGCACCGACAAACTCGTGTGCGTGAAAGGTCCAACCTTGTTTTGCATTATATGCCTTTGTGGCAGGTTTTGCAATGTCGTGCAGAAGTGCTGCCCATAGAAGCCAAAGGTCATCGGTGTTGGCCCTTAGGTTCTCCAGCACTTTTAGCGTATGCGAGAAGTTTTCCTTATGTCCTTTCCCTTCTTTTGTCTCCACACCCTTGAGCTTTTCGAGAGCAGGGAAGATGTAGGTCAAAAGCCCAGTCTTGTCAAATAGAACAAAGCCTAACGATGGGCGAGGCGACACAATTATTTTATTGAGCTCGTCAGCAATTCGCTCTTTCGATACTATGGTGATCCTATCTTTCATGTCGGAGATAGACTGGAGTGCTTTTTCCTCAATGCGAAAGCCCAATTGTGCTGCAAAGCGAATGGCTCGAATCATTCGTAATGGATCGTCCGAGAATGTTGTTTCAGGGTCAAGGGGTGTCCTCAGTATCTTGTTTTTCAGGTCATCTATTCCGCCGAAAGGATCAATTAATCGGCCGTAATCATTTTTGTTGAGGCTTATAGCAAGTGCGTTAATGGTGAAGTCCCTGCGGTTTTGATCGTCCTCTAGGGTTCCGTTTTCCACAATGGGTTTTCGGGACTCACGTTGGTATGACTCCTTGCGGGCACCCACGAATTCAATTTCCATATCCCCAAAGCGGAGCATGGCAGTCCCAAAGTTTTTAAAAACGGTAACGTTAACTCCGCCAGCCTTAGCCGCAACTCCTTCCGCCATTTCAATTCCGCTGCCTTGCACTACAATATCGATATCCTTGGAAGGTCGCTCAAGCAAACAGTCGCGCACAAAACCGCCAATGACATATGCTGGTAGTTTTTTTTCTTCGGCTACTTGGGCAATAATATTAAAAATTGGATTCTTTAGATGTCTGTTCATTCTTTTGTTTCGTTATGCTTTAGCCAAGGTTGGCTTGTTTGTATGTGTGGAAATTGTTAATGTTCTTTGGGTTATCTTTTCTAGTAGTTTATAGCATCTGCCAAATTGCTAGGTTTTGCGACAAAACTACAAACATTTTTGTCGTTAAATGGTTTAATCTTTTAAATTCATCTTTTGGAATGGAATTTGTATATACACATGTAGAAATGTAAATAAGAGTATATAAAACTAAAAAAACAAAGATTATGTTGGAGCATTTAACTGTAGACACATTTAAAACCAAGGTTTTCGACTACGAGAAAAATTCTGAATGGAAGTTTGAAGGGAAAAGACCTGCTTTGGTTGATTTTTATGCTAATTGGTGTGGCCCTTGCAAAACTGTAGGCCCTATTCTCGAGGAGTTGGCAAAGGAGTATGACGGAAAAATCGACATCTATAAGGTGGATACCGAGGATCAGCAAGAGTTAGCTTCGGTGTTTGGTATTAAATCCATTCCTTCCATGCTATTCATTCCGGTAGAAGGTCAACCGCAAATGGCTATGGGTGCACTGCCTAAAGATAGTCTTAAGCAAGCATTTAAAGAGGTACTCAGCATCGAGTAATCGACAATAACGCTATTAAAAGGTCGGAGGTTTCCGGCCTTTTTTGCGTTTCATATAATTGAAGATCCTAATTATAGTGGCCTATTAGTCAATGATTTTCTCAATCATCTGCTGTTTTAGTTGTTTGTTATAATTTTTTTCGTTTACCTTTGTCGTGTCTTTTGGGGGTGCCTTAATATTACGGGCTGAGATCATACCCTTTTACCTGATCCGGGTAGTGCCGGCGTAGGGAAAAAAGTATATTTTATCAGAATTTACTTCCCCTTACAGACGATTTCAGAATTTCACTTTGGCAAAATGCCGGCTTATGTCATTGTGTCGTTCTGACTGATTTGCACATTGTTTTAATTGGCAACAATCAGCGATAATCAGCTTGTATGTGTCGTCGTTTGACGCGCATCCTTGGCTAGCGAATTGTTTCCTTGGGTGTTATTCGAAATAAAATTGAAATGAAAAATTTAATATTTATTTTCTGTCTTGGTTTATTCTCTCTGGCGACTTTTGCCGAGAGTGGTTCTTTGGTTGGATGGCAATTGAAGGGTAGCGTTGTGGATGAAAGTAATAATCCATTGATTGGCGCCTCAGTTGCGTTGGTGCATACCTTCAAGGGCGCGTATACAAATCAGGATGGATTGTTTGAGATATCAGGACTTAAAGCCGGCAAGTATAGTCTTCGTGTGAGCTATATGGGATATCTGGATTGCGTTGTCGAACTTCAAGTTACGGGTGATGTTTTCCAGGAAATAAAGTTGTTACCCCGATCGGTAATGGGCGAAGAGGTGGTTGTAAGCGGTATTCGAGCAAATTCAAAGACTCCGATGACTGTCACTACTATCTCAAAAGCCAAACTGAATGATGCAAATGGCGCGAATGACCTGCCGCTCATTCTGGGAAGTTTGCCTTCAGTGGTATCTACCTCCGAAAGTGGCGGCGGAATTGGGAATACTGCTTTTCGGATTCGAGGGGTTGATCCATCTCGGATAAATGTAACGCTCAACGGAATTCCACTCAACGATGCTGAATCGCAAACCGTGTTTTGGGTCGATCTTCCCGATTTGGCTAGTAGTATTAGCTCTTTGCAGGTTCAACGAGGTGTTGGGGCTTCTACCAATGGTGCTGGTGCTTTTGGCGGCACGGTAAGCATTCAAACACTTACCGCACCCTCTGAGGCATATGGGAATATCGATTTGACTTATGGTGCCTTTAATACCCAGAAGGTAAGTGTTGCAACTGGATCGGGGTTGATTCATGATAAGTTCTCGTTTGATGTGAGGTATTCCAAACTCAAGTCCGACGGGTATGTTGATCATAGTGGCTCGGATCACACCTCGCTGCAGATTTCAGGTGCACGGCTTACCGAGAAGAGTGTGTTGAGGGCTAATTTTATTATGGGCGAGGAGCATACCGACATTAGTTGGAACGGGGTTCCTTCTTCTTCGTTGGATACCAATAGGCAGTATAATCCATCTGGCTTGTACTATGATGGCAATGGTTTGCTCCATCGCTATGCCAAGGAGCAAGACAACTATTTTCAGAATCACTATCAGCTCATTTATTCCTTGCAAGTTGCTCCAAGGTTAACTTTTAATGCAGCAGCCCACCTTACTGTTGGTCGTGGTTACTATGAGGAGTACAAGGATGATGCGAAATTTTCAAAATACTTGTTGACGAATCAGTTAGTAGGCGGTATTTTACAAACTAAGTCAGATTTTGTTCAGCAGAAATGGCTCAATAATCAGTTTTACGGCGGAACATATTCCCTTAACTATAAAGCAGGAATAGTTGATCTTGTTCTGGGTGGCGGTGCAAATCGTTACAACGGCGATCACTTTGGCAAGCTAAAATGGGTTGAGAAGAATCAAACTATTCCAAATGACTACGAATGGTATTTCAATAATAGCGTCAAGGATGATTTTAATTCGTTTTTTAAAGCGCAGTTAGAGGTCTTGCCGCATTTGACTCTATATGGGGATATGCAATACCGCTATATCTACTATAAGATGAAAGGACCCGATAGCGATAACAAAGAACTATGGCAAACAACGCGTTGGGATTTTCTTAATCCTAAGGTCGGTGCTTCATTTCTTTTTAATGGACATTCTGCTTACGCTTCTTTTGCTGTTGCTAACCGAGAACCAGCTCGCAGTGATCTGAAGGATGCGTCGAAGGAGGGGGGTGCCACAAAACCAAAATCGGAGCGATTGTTTGATTATGAGTTAGGTTATGGGTTTGCAAATAAGTTTTTAGCGCTCAAATCAACAATCTTTCTTATGGACTATAAGAATCAACTCGTGAATACCGGGAAACTAAACGAGGTGGGCTATCCCTTAATGACAAATGTGGCGAAAAGTTATCGTGCCGGTATTGAAGTCGAGGCTTCATATAGTCCAAAATCATGGCTTGTTCTGTCTGGTAATTTGGCGTTGACTCGAAACAGGATCACTGATTTTGTTGAGTATGTCGATTTAAATGACGATCAGAATGGTTGGAATCCTGTGGGGCAGCGAGTAAATTATTTGGGCGAAACCAATATCTCTTTTTCACCCGAAATTGTTTCAGGAGGATCCATAATGGTTGAGCCGTTAAAGAATCTTCGGGTTACTCTTTTAGGTAAGCAGGTGGGTAAGCAGTATATCGATAATAGTTCGAGCAATCTGCGGAAAATCAATGGCTATGCCGTTCTTGATTCGCGGCTTGAGTATCGTTTGGGATTGGATAAATCTACTGTAACAATGGCTTTAATGGTTAACAATATACTCGATAGAGAGTATCTTGTCAACGGATGGGTATATCGGGCTCAGTTTGCCGATGGCTCAGCCGATTACATTGATGATGGTTACTTTCCTCAGGCTGGGCGTAATGTGAGTGTGCGCCTTACTTTAAACTTTTAAACAAATTGGCCATATTGGCATACGGATTATGGAACAGATAGTGAGTTGGTCGTTTAATCATATATGGGAGATTTTTGGTGCCGTTTCGGGCTTTATTTTTCTCATCCTTGAAGTAAAGGAGAATGTTTGGTTGTGGCCAGTGGGGATTCTAACCTCCGGACTATATATTGTAGTCTTTTTAGAGTCGAAGTTCTATGCCGATATGGCCTTAAATGTTTACTATGTTGTAATCAGTTTGTATGGATGGTATGCCTGGCTGTATGGAAAAAAGCAGAAAAATAACGGAGCAGAAGCGACGCCTCTTCGTGTTTCGCGAACACCAGTTTACTTATGGAAGTATTTGTTTGTTGCTTTTTTGCTGATGTTTTTATTGATGGCATGGGTTCTGGGTAGGTTTACGGATTCACCTGTGCCCATTGGAGATGCTTTTACCACTGCTCTGAGTATTGTAGCCACATGGATGCTTACCCGAAAATATATTGAGCAATGGTGGTTGTGGGTTTTAGTAAATGGGGTATCTTTAGGTTTGTATATCTGGAAAGGGTTGTATCCAACATCTATATTGTTCTTTTTCTATACTACACTTGCGGTGGTTGGCTATTACCAGTGGCAAAAAAGTATTGAGGAGAAGCCTTTGGATTCAGTTAGTTGATCCGAATAGAATAGCCTGTATTTTAGATGATTTGTATGCTGTTAGATAAAGAGTTTGATGCTGTAATTCTGGCAAATGGGCAATATCCAACCCACGAAACTCCGGTTAGGGTATTGCGGCGGGCAAAATACTTGCTTTGCTGCGATGGAGCCGCTGTTAAGCATCTCGGGAAAGGACGAGTCCCCGATGCCGTAGTTGGTGATTTAGATTCGCTTCCCATCGAGGTGAAGTCGGTTTTTGCAGATAAGCTGCATCATGATCCCGATCAAAATAGCAATGATCTTACAAAAGCAATCATGTTTTGTCGGAAAAATGGTTTTAAATCGGTTGCGATTATAGGTGCAACAGGGCTACGCGAAGATCACACTATTGGGAATGTTGCGTTAATGGTAAGTTATGCGCAGCAGGGGATGGAGGTAGTAATGGTTACCGATACAGGTGTGTTGCTGCCAATGCTGAGTTCTGGAGTAGTTCAGAGTTTCGAGGGACAGCAGGTTTCGCTTTTTTCATTTGATACGCAAACAAAGTTGACCACTCAAAACTTAAAATATCCATTGACCAACGCTACCCTTGATATGTGGTGGCAGGGAACATTGAATGAATCTTTGGGCAATCAGTTTTCCCTTGAATTTGCTCCAGGGCCTTTGGTTGTTTACTCTCTTTTTGAGGATTGTAGGTAGAAGGGGAATTCTCCTGTGTTATATGGCGATTAGGCTGGCTAGAATATCTTTACGGCTAATACCCTTAGGCTATCAGCGCCAATGTTTCTGATTAGGCGTGGTTCCGCCGCCGATATCTCAATGCACATGTCCTGCTCTACTGTTATCTGTTCGTCGGGGGTCTCAATGATCCCGGCACCTTCAAGAATGTAGAATACAACATCGAAAGGATTTGAGTGCATTTCGATTACCTCTCCAAATTTCAGATCAAGATGGATGATTTCGGTTTTTGGACTGGAATACATTTTTCTTCCATCAATGTTGAATCCAACTTTCTCAGCAGTTTCAAGTAGTTTAGTTCTCATAAAATCAAGTTTTCTTCCCGATTGAACGGCATTTGCTTTGGTGTGAAAATACATAAAAAAAAGGGCCGAAGCCCTTTCTTACCTAAAACTAACCTAATTTAACTAACCCTTATCTTTATCTCTGAGCAATTAAGCTGTGAAAATTCTTTTTTGAAATGCTATTTATTTTGGCTTCCAATTTTTTTGTTACAAGCAGGGAGTGATCGAGTGTTCCAACGCCCGATGTTTTAATGGTTGCGTTGTCGGCCTTTCCAAATAATCCAAATTCATACACTCCGGTTACGTTAACCTGAAGATTGTTTACGTTAACCTCCAATGATCCGTTTAGCACTCCATCAAAAGTGATGCTTAAGGATTCGGAGTTGAGGGGTGCTGTACACGCTAATCTTAAATTTCCTTTGCCGGAAATGTGTTTTAGCGTTGAGGCATCCACATAAATAGTAATTGCACTCGTTGGACTTAATTTTTTTCCTTTTCGCACACTCAGATAAAGAATGCCGTTTTCGGTTTTTGTTTCAATGTAAGATTGAAGGTTCTTTTCTGCATAAACTGATACCTTTTGATCACCGGTGTTTTGCAAAACAACCGTGATGTTGTTTTCAGTGTTGCCCTCGGAGGAATATGCAAAATTGGCAACCAATTGGGTGAAAGGGTTGCTTTCGGAATTTTTAACAACAAGATCACCATCTCCCTTTATCGACCCGGTGATGGCATTGCTTGTAAAACCCATTAAGGGTAGACAAATGATGGTTAATACTGCTACTAATTTCCCTAAAGTTACCATGGTGATATTTGTTTTCTTTGCTTTATCAAAGATGATGCAAAAGTATATAATAGTTTGCTATGTAGCGTTATAAATTTATTATATAATTGTGTTGTTCGCTATATTGATGTATGTTTCTGAACATGTATGTTCGTTAGCGGACAGTGCATCTATGTCAATCGAGTAACTCTTACGGCAAACTATTCTGTTGGTTCTGTTTTCTCAGAAAAAAAATGATCTATACTTTTTGTTCTTTAATCATTGTCAGAACCATTTTAAAGCGTTCGGGGGCAGCAACCGCATGGGTAATGTTTGCTGGCATTATTATGCACTCACCTGCTTTTACAGTATGTGTTTGTCCGTTAATGATTACATGCGCTACGCCTTCTACAACCTGAACCATTGCGTCAAACGGTGCGGTATGTTCGCTTAGGCTTTCTCCTTTGTCGAATGCAAAGAGCGATACATTTCCGGTGGGGCGTTTAATCACGTTGCGGCTAACAATTCCACCCTGAGTATAATCTACTTCCGTAGGAAACGAGAATATTTCAGCTTTTGCAAATTCTTTACTTTCCATATGTTCTGTTTTTAATTGGTTACGATTAAGTTTTCTAGTAACAAAAAAGAAACAGCGAAGTTCTGTTTGAAAGAACTTCGCTGTAGTTTTATTAACCAACCATCAGTTTGATGTCTTCGTCAACAGTGTTGATACCTGATATTCCAAAGTTTTCAACAAGCACGTTCACTACATTTGGCGAAAGGAATGCCGGTAGTGTTGGCCCGAGGTGGATGTTTTTTACACCCAAATGGAGTAGTGCAAGAAGAACAATCACCGCTTTTTGCTCATACCATGCAATGTTGTATGCAATTGGTAGCTCGTTGATGTCGTTTAGCGCAAAAATCTCTTTAAGCTTAAGCGCAATTACCGCTAGTGAGTAAGAGTCGTTGCACTGACCAGCATCCAAAACTCGTGGAATTCCTCCAATATCACCAAGTGGAAGCTTGTTGTAGCGATATTTTGCACATCCAGCAGTTAAAATAACTGTGTCTTTAGGTAGCTTAGTTGCAAATTCGGTGTAGTAGTCGCGGTCTTTCATTCTGCCGTCGCATCCAGCCATTACAATAAACTTGCGAATGGCACCTGATTTAACTGCATCCACAACCTTGTCGGCAAGAGCAAAAACTTGTGCGTGAGCAAAACCGCCTACTAGTTCACCTGTTTCGATTTCAACTGGCGATTGGCATTTTTTTGCATGCTCAATAATTGCTGAAAAATCTTTTGGCTTACCATCTACCCTGTCTGGAATGTGATTTGCACCTGTCAGTCCTGAAGAGCCAGTAGTGTATATCTTGCTTGTATATGTTGCACTAGCTGTTGGAGGAACAATACAGTTTGTTGTGAACAGGATTGGTCCGTTAAATGAAGTGAAATCTTCTTTCTGATGCCACCAGCTGCTGCCGTAGTTGCCTACAAAATGGCTGTGTTTCTTGAAAGCAGGATAGTAGTTGGCTGGAAGCATTTCGCTATGGGTGTAAACATCCACACCTGTTCCTGATGTTTGAGCAAGTAGCTCTTCCATATCCTTTAGGTCGTGACCGCTAATTAGGATGCCTGGATTTTTGCGAACGCCTAAGTTAACCTTTGTGATCTCTGGATTTCCGTAGCGAGTGGTGTTTGCTTTGTCGAGCAAAGCCATTGCGGTAACTCCGAATTTACCCGTTTCAAGCACGAGGCCAACTAGCTCATCTACTGAAAGAGTTTGGGTTAGCTTTACAAGCGTTTTTTGCATAAATGCGTATAGCGCTACATCTTCAAATCCAAGGTTATAAGCATGCTCAGTGTAAGCAGCCATTCCCTTAAGTCCATATATTGTAAGCTCTCTCAACGACCTGATATCCTCATTTTTCTCTTCAAGAATACCAACTTTTTCCGATTTTGCTTCAAATTCGCTACGGTTGCCAGTCCAAGTAGTGCCATCAAAAGTGGTGTCTACTTTAACGCCAGCCTTGTCGGCTTCGGCCTTAAGCATGCTTCTAATTTCGAAGGCTTTTTCTACTCTCTTGAAAAATACTTCCTTGTCGAAGTTGGCATTTGTGATAGTTGAAAACAGTCCGTCGAAGATGAACTTGTTTACTATTTGGTTCTCGTAACCCTTTTTTTCTCTCAGTTCTGTGGAGTAATAGGAGATGCCTTTTAAAAGGTGTGTTAGTAGGTCCATCATGTTGGAAAGATCGTCGGATTTACCACAAACTCCCTTGATGGTGCAGCCAGTTCCTTTTGCTGCTTCTTGGCATTGAAAACAAAACATGCTCATGACTTTAAATTTTAAATGGTTATATAAATTAGTTGAGTGATAAGTCTAAATCCAAACGCTTTCTTGAATGTCTCCCTCAATGCCAACGGTGATTGACTTAATTGGGATTTTTCGTGAAGCTTTTTCCGAAGCCATTTTTACAAGTTGAGTTAATCCACCACAGCAAGGCACTTCCATGCGCATTATGGTAATGGTGTCAACCTTTGCTTCGTCAATTAGGGCGGTTAATTTTTCTACGTATGACTCCTTGTTGCTATCCAACTTTGGACAGGCAATTGCCAGTGTTTTGCCCGATAGAAAATCTTTGTGAAAAGCACCCAGCGAAAACGCAACACAATCGGCAGCTAGCAGTAAGTTTGAATCCTTAAAGTGAGTCGAATTTGGGTTGATAAGGTGCAGCTGGATTGGCCAGTGGCTAAGAGCTGAAGGCGTTGCCACCTTTGCTGCTGGTGCATATTGTGGAGCCTGAAAAGTTTTTGCTGCGGACCCTGGACAGCCGCACGATTCGCCTTGTTGGTGAGCGTGCTGGACTGGTTTTGCAAAACTTTTGCCACCACCAGTTGAGGTGTGATTGTGAACTTCTTGCAATATCTCGTCCACGCTGAAGTCTACATTATTTTTTTCTTTGAGTAAGAATTCAACACCCAGCCTTAGATACTCCTTCTCGCCATGGTCTTTTAGGTGCTTAAAGTGTGCTATAATTACATTCTTACCATTTTTCAGCATTGCTCTGAGGGTTTCTACCTCATCGTAAGCAACAGCCTCTCTAACCTCAATTGAGATTGCATCCACTGGGCACGTTCCAATGCAGGCACCAAGGCCATCGCACATTAGCTCGCTAACCAATGTTGCTTTGCCATCAATTAGTTGGAGGGCTCCTTCGTGGCAACCTGTAATGCAATTTCCGCATCCATTGCATTTGTCTCTATCTATGGTTATTATCTCTCTCTTCATGGTATGTAGATTTTTTTAATTATTTTCGGTGGTTATTGTGATGCAAAAGTCCGACAAAAGGATTGAGCAAACTGTCTCATATGTTACAAACAGCAATTATTAAAAAAAAAAGATTTTAAATGTTCGAAATAATTTCTCGCTCTCCTTTTTTTAGAGGTCTTAGCCCCGTTCAGTTGGAGGAGATGTTCTCTACAATTGTATATTCCGTGAAAACATTTTCGAAAGGGCAGTTGATTGCACAGCGCGAGGATGAAGTGCGGAATCTTTGCGTATTAATTCAGGGTAGCGTTAAGGGTGAAATGGTTGATTTTACCGGCAAGGTTGTTAAAATTGAGGAGATGCAAGCTCCCATGCCAATTGCTCATGCCTTTGTTTTCGGGGAGAAGAATCGTTTTCCAGTGGATGTGGTTGCATTAGAAGAGGTACGGATTTTGTTTATCCCAAAAAGTGAATTGATTCGGCTTCTGCAAGGGAGTGATGTGATTCTGGGTAATTATTTAAATGCCATTTCGAATCGGGCTCAATTTCTCTCTTCAAAGCTTTGGTTTCTCTCATTTCGAACCATAAGAGAAAAAGTGGCTCAGTACTTGCTCTCACTTACGCAGGAATCTAAATCGGATAGGGTTATTATTTCTAAGTCGCAAGGCGAGTTAGCGGAGTTTTTCGGAGTTGCGAGACCATCGCTGGCGAGGGTGTTTTCAGAGATGGAGCAGGAGGGACTCATTACGGTGGAGAGGAAAGAAATTACCATTAAAAATAGAAAAGCACTCATTGATATGCTGAAATAAGTCATTGGTCAAAATTGACTTGCATTCGCTTATTTGGTGTCTTATATTTGCCTCTACAGCGACAGAGCTGTAAGTAAAATAATCATGGTTTTGGTTTTTTACTTGGCTGGTTTTGGTTGACATCGGAGGGGGCTTAGGCCCCCTTCGTAATTTCTGACAGTTTCCTCAAATATCTCCCCCGAAATTGCTTATTTTGTAATTATTACTAGCGGCGCTTTCGATTTCAGTTAAAAAATCCCTTTAATTGATGTTGCTAGATTTCTTTAGAACATAAAACCGTTATTGAAAAAGACTAAAACTGGCATGGGGCTGTTTTACACCAAATTTCGTGTGAATCCACTTTTGAAGTGTTCCTTTTGGATGCTTCTAATATTTAGTGTTGTTGCTTGTAACCATAAGGATCGTTCTCCTCATGGGAAAGTGTTTCGGTATAACGAGTCGAAGGGGATTACTAGTTTAGATCCGGTTTATGCTCGCACAATGCCTTCGATTTGGCCGGTGAGTCAATTGTTTTGTGGACTCGTTCAGTTGGATAGTAAGTTGTATATCCAACCCCTTGTTGCTAAAAGTTGGCGTGTTTCAGATAACGGGCTTGTATATACTTTCATTCTTAGGAATGATGTCACGTTTCATGACAATCCGTGTTTTAAGGATGGTTCTGGACGGCAGGTTGTTGCCTCTGATTTTGTTTTTAGCTATCGACGATTGGCTTCGCCTTTCGTTGCAAGTCCCGGTAGCTGGGTGCTCTCAAAGGTTGACACCCTTAATAATGGTCAACCCAATGTAGTGGCACTTTCAGATACAACTCTAGTAATTCGTCTCAAGGAGCCATTTCCTGCTTTTCTTGGGTTGTTGGCTGTTCCCTATTTTGCAGTTGTACCGCAGGAAGCCGTAACCGCCTATGGAAAGGAATTTGGTCGAAATCCTGTTGGTTGTGGTCCGTTTATGCTTAAAACATGGCGTGATGGAGAAAAGCTTGTTTTTGTAAAAAACCCACGATACTTCGAGAAGGACTCATTGGGGCAATCGTTGCCTTACCTTGATGCTATTGCCGTGAATTTTATTACTGATAAACAATCAGAGTTTATGGCGTTTATCCTTGGTAATTTAGATTTTATCTCGGGAGTTTCAAAGGCATCGAAGGATGAATTGCTCACCCGGACTGGAAGTCTTAATCCAAAGTATTCTAATCGCATTATGCTCCTCACTGGCCCCTATTTAAATACAGAGTATCTGGGCTTTTTAGTTGATGCCGAATTATCGAAGGGATCTCCTGTTTTAAGTAGGGAATATCGACGTGCAATAGCCTACGGTTTCGATCGGCAGAGAATGATTGCCTATCTCAGGAATGGTCTCGGTTTTCCTGCTGAAAGTGGATTTATTCCAATGGGGCTTCCTCCATTTTCCAATTCATTAAAAGGGTTTTACTACTGCCCTGATTCTACGCTATCCATACTCTCACGAATGGGCTATTCTAATGGGACGGGACTGCCACCCATAACGTTAACGACCACCGATGATTATCTGGATATATGTGAGTTTATTCAGCATGAATTAAGCAAGTTGGGCGTGAAGATTAATGTAGAGGTGGTGACTGGTGCATCCTATCGACAATCGGTTGCCGATTCTCGGCTTCCAATGTTTAGAGGCTCGTGGATTGCCGATTATGCTGATGCAGAAAGTTTTTTATCCCTCTTTTATTCAGGAAATCATTCTCCTTATGGTCCTAATTACACTCATTTTAAGAATCGAAAATTCGATGACCTGTATGCTCAATCGCTCAAGCAGGTTGTTTTAGGGGATCGATTAAAACTTTATCGGCAGATGGATAGTTTGGTCTTAGCAGAATGCCCTGTAATTCCTCTGTTTTATGATAAAGTTGTGCGGTTTGTGCGAACTGGAGTTGTGGGGATGGATCCGAATCCCATGAATATTCCAATTTTCAAATATGTTGATATTAAATAGTTGGCGATGATAGGAGTTGTAGATAGTGGTTCCACTAAGGCTCATTGGGTTTTTCTTGAGAAAGGTCAGCAAGTTGCGGAATTTTTTACGATTGGGCTTAACCCAAACTCTACCTCTACTGATGTTATGCTGCATGAGATTCGTACTATAAAAGCGAATATGCCGGTTGAGTATGATCTAAACTCACTCTACTTCTATGGTTCGGGATGTTTGGGTTCGCACGGAGCGGGAATAGTAAATGGAGCTCTTAATCTCTATTTTCCCAAAGTTGATATTACTGTTGAATCCGATCTTGTGGCAGCCGGAATCGCTTTATATGGAATGGGGGAGGGGATTGCATCAATTCTTGGGACAGGTGCCTCGTGTTGCTATTTTTGTAAGGGAAAAGTGG
Source organism: Williamwhitmania taraxaci (assembly GCF_900096565.1). Classification (NCBI taxonomy): domain Bacteria; kingdom Pseudomonadati; phylum Bacteroidota; class Bacteroidia; order Bacteroidales; family Williamwhitmaniaceae; genus Williamwhitmania; species Williamwhitmania taraxaci. Next base: position 30,481 of record NZ_FMYP01000003.1, on the reverse strand, counting down.
TGGCTGTGGCACCATCTCTCGGATATATTTTGGGAGATGAAGGTAGTGGCTCTTTTTTGGGTAAGCGGCTACTAAAGGCCTATTTCTATAATCATATGCCGGCTGATTTAGTTGACGATTTCAAAGAGACATGCGATAATAAACAGTTGTTGTTTGATTTGTATCACTCTTCGTCACCAGCTGGATACCTAGCGTCGTTTGTGCCGTTTCTCATAAAGCACAGAGGTCATTCGTTTGTGGATGATCTCGTTTTTAAAGCCTTTGATCAGTTTTTTCTTTTTGTGGTAAATCCACTATGTGCAACATACAAACGCAAAAATATTGGGGTTGTGGGTTCCATCGGTTTTGAATTTCAAGATGTAATACAAAGAGCTGTAGAGACTCATGGTGTTGTGCTGGAACAAACTATTCAGTATCCGATGGAGAAACTTTTGGCGTTTCATCGAGGCTAGAATTTAGAATAAATGAATCCTGAGTTTTCAGCCATTCCTTTGGCATAAATTTCGCATTGATCAGCCGATCCTGTCTCGTCAAGTTGCCTTAATAGGCTAGATAGTTGTTTTAATAATTTAACCTCGAGATACTTGTTTTGGCAAAAAGTAACCAGTTCGAGTGCTGTTTGGAAGTAATTGTTGAACTTTTGGGTTTTATTCTGGTGGAAATAGAAGCCGCCTACTAGGCTGTATGCTAGTGCCTTTGTGCTTAGACTGTCAGTGCCATTTATTGAGTCTAGATTGTTCTCAATGGAAATTATTTTGCTTATTTCAACTGACTCTTTTTTTCCATAATCGGCAAATACTTTTAATACTGCATATTCGGGTGTTATTCCGCTAATGATATTTTTGTCGTATTGGAATTCTTTTTTCTCTCCTGCCGAAAGAACTTTTGAAGCAAATTCGTACTCTTTGCAAAAGAGAAGTGCTGTTGAGATTATTGTTTCGAACTCTCCATGAATGGTGCTGTGCTTTGTTCCTTTTGCTTTATTAAGTTCCTTTTGAAACCGTTGCACTGCTGTTATAAGTTCGCTGTCAATGGTTCCTGCTGTAAGATAGGAATGTAGAATCTGAACACTAAGCCATCGAGCAATCGTGGTTGGTTTCATCTTTAAGCTAGGGCTAATCTTTTTTATCTCGTTTATGTAGTAGTCGGATCGTGGCCGGTCGAGTTGGTATAAGGAACTTAAGGCAAGCAATGAATATGCAAATATTTCGGACTCCTTATCTTTTTTGTGCTTTAGATATTCTTTAAGCCAGTGGCTATATGAAATGGTTAAGTAGTCGATGTCGACAAAATTTTCGAACAAAAGGTCTTGGGCTATGGTGTTTTTGGCGTATTCGGGGATTAGCTTGTTGCGCATGAATTGATCTTTACGAAGGGAAATTCCTACTTGACCTTGCTCGATAACCGATCGTATGGTCTCCTGTTTTAAACTAAAAAAGGGGATTAGTGCGATAGCGTTACGGGTTAGGTAGGCTTCGTGGAAAAGATTGGCAATAATCATGACCTTAGTTTCCCCCTCAGAGTAAGTGTTGTCGATATTTTGGAATAGCGGAAAATCTATTCCTTTATTCGTTTCGATAAGGTGTCTGACAATTAATGCACTTCTTAAGTTTTCATTTGCAATGCGAATTGCAGTGTTTAATGTTTTGTATTTACTCTCAACAATCTCCTCGGTAATTATACCAAACGAAATGAGGTCGTGGTATGCATCAAAGTATTTTCCAGCAGTTTTTAAGTGAATCGGGTATCGTTTTTTTATCTCTGTCTTATAGGTTGTGTTCTTGAGTATGCCATATTCTTGGCTCTCGAGAATAGCGTTAAGAATATCTAATTTTTCGTCGGCTAATGGAGAGTTGTATATTTGACTCTTGAGGAACATGTCCATCAGGTCGAGGGTTCCAATACTCAATTCTGTATCACTATACCCTCCTGTACTGATAAATAATTGTAAATAGTATGGGTAAGATATTGCTTGACGTAGGTTAATCTCTAAGTCGTCTACTAATATTTTTTTTGTCTTGCCACCATTTATGGTATGGTTGAGTATCTCCTGAATTTCCATCCTTGAGAGAGGTGGGATGTTGGTGAGCGATTTACCGTTGTTAGACGTCCAAGATCCTAACCATTCTTTGTTTGATGTCTGTTCATGCTGTAGTTGAGGGATATAGTATTTTTCCCACGTTGAATTTCTTGAAGAAACTATCAACTTTAGTCCTGTGGCTGAATAAGAACTTACAAATTCGGAGAGTTGGTCTGCTAGGATGGTGCATCTGTTTTCCGGTAAGTTTATTTCGTCCAACCCATCTATTATGATTAGAATCGATCGTTTGGAATTCTTATTGTGGGCAACTAAATCGGATATATCAACCATGGAATCTCCGGTTATCCTATAGTTGATCCAGTTTTTTAACTGGCTACCTGCTCCTATGCTGTTTTCTAGCTTATTGCCCCTTATAAAAAGAATTATGGAATCCTCTTCGGCGTTTTTTGCAATTTGTTTCTCTACCCACTTTGCCAATAGTGTTGATTTTCCATATCCTCCAGGACCTATGATGGCTGTTGCTGTGTATGTCGAACGTAAAAAAACATCTAATCGATCGGTAGCCAGTAGTCGGTCGGCTGCTAGTTCATATTGTATGCCACATCGTCGCCTTATATAGTCGATTGTTTCCTTTGTTTCGTCGAGGCAACGCTTTAGGGACGTCGTCCATTGTTTATTGTTGTCTTCAATAGGCGATTTTTCGGTATTTAGTTTTACAAATTCGGCCCAAGTTTTTAATCCGCAGTATCGGCTTAATACATCTAGGGTATATAATGAAGGCTTTGTGTTGGCTTTTAGAAGGCCCCAGCATCGCCGTATGGTGCTGTGGCTGATAACTTCGCCAGTAGCCTCCAATACTCGGAGGGATAGCGTTGTGCAATCTTTTTGTGTCTTTATGGTTTTGCCAAAGACTACCTCTGTTTTTGTTTTGAGCCGATCAATCATGAAATTCTGGTTGATGTTATTCCCATCGAAGATAGCTGTTATTTGTGAAAAAGCTGAGTGAAAAAAAATGACCATCGTGACCAGTTGGCTGTATTCATTTGTAGAAATACTTTTGCATCGACGAAAATCATTATGGAAAAGGGCTTTTATTCATGGTATGAGGAGATTTTTAGTCAGTGTTCACGACTGGTTGGGAATCATGCTGCGAATAGCATAGACGCAAGAATAGGTGCATCCGTTGGAACAAATTTGTTTTCAGGAAAATTCACTTCTTCGTCAGTCGTGATAAGAATGAAGCAATCTTACGATTTTATTTTACCGGGTGCTTGGGCCAGTTCTTTTAAGTCATTTGTTTATCGGCAGCAAAACTATAATCATATTTTGTATGAACTATATGCCGATCAACTGGATCGTAAATTAGTAAACGAGCATCGACATTTGTATTCGTTTCTTGAAGGAAACCCATTACAGGAGCGAGTGAGTGTGAATAGAATGTTGGGGAGCCGATTAGATCAAACTCTCAAGGTAGTGTTGCCTAGCTTCCGCGATTTAGCGCTGCTGGGATCACCAGAAGAGGCTGTGGATGTTCTTTGCATTATGAAAGGAATCTTTTTGTGGGAACGCAACTTTGTTGTAATTGAAGGCGAGGATACCCTAACTGTTTTGATAAACGCTGGTGTGCCGATCAAAACTGTTCTTGTGAAAACATACACGTTAGCGGGAAAGCCTATCGAGGTTAAGTTTGCAGAAATGAATTGGTGCGGCATTTATCATTTTATGGTGGTGCTGCCCTATTTTGCTGAGTTAGACACGCTGCCTTCTCAGGTCTCAACCCTGCGCCGTGAGGTAGATAATCAATTGAGGCGTTTAGAGGCTTCGAGGATGTCTACGGATTTTATTCGACCTAATTTTGCCAATTTCATAAACACCTAAGCCTAAAACTATGTTTGCTGAAGCCTGGAAACGAAGCCGCAACTCTGTATGCGTTTTGCGCTTTTATAACGAAAAAGGAGTTCTTGCCGATACCCTTAGCGGTTTTAAGGTTAATAATTCATTGGTTACCGCAGAAGAGGCATTTTTTGTAAGTAAAGCAGCGAAGGTTGTTATTTCGTTTTGCAACGATTCACCCGATAGCCCAATGGCTTCGTTGGAAATTCCTTACAAAGAGTTTGTGGCTGATTTTGGGGTTGGATTACAACGAAATCGTGAGGGATATGCAGTATTCAACCTAGATCTACCGGATTTTGCGCATGTTCCTAGTTTAACGTTCACGAGTTGTGTGAATGCTCCAATTGGCAGTGAATTGCTTTATATTGGATATCAAGAGGGATTGCCCTGTCAGGTTATGAAGCGCGTGTTTGTTACCTCATCGCTTCGAAATGCATTTGATAGGCTGACTTTAGTGTTGGATGGTAATTTTGGTTACGGAAATTCGGGCGGACCGGTAATTGATCCAACTACTGGAATGGTAGTTGGAATTGTGAATCGACGGATTACAGCTGCGGCAAAGTATTTTCAGAGGTTAGTTACGTCAGTCAATGAAAATATCGGTATGCTCAAGCAAATTGAAGGTCGATTTGTGATGGACAGTATCGATCCTATTCAGGTATTAATTGCTAATCAAAATCAACTTAAGATATTATCCAAGAATATTTACAAACAATCAAATAGTCTACAGGCCTTTGCTATACTTCCTGAACCACTGATTGGCTACTTTCAGCGCACGGAGGAGGACGTTAGCGTAATGCAAAAAACCAGTAATATAGTTCTGGAAGTTCACTAGCAAAGGTCTATTTATTAAGCCCTCCAGTTTGGAGGGCTTTTTTTTGATCTGTTGCAGAATTATCTAAAATATGTTGAATAACTTTCTGTTGTGAACGGAGTGTTTTAGTTTGATCATTACCTTTGTGTGATTAACGAATCATATAAGGATACTACTATGGATATAAAACTGGTTGAGAAATTTGTTCGTGAGATCGAATTATTCAGAGGTCTTTCGGACGATGAGTTTGTTACTCTGTCGAAACGAATTATTGACAAAACCTATAAGGTAGGTGAATTCTTGTTTCGTGAAAATGGACCAAGAGAAGATGTTTTTGTTATTTCAAACGGCAGAGTAGAACTTTTTAAATCAAATGCTTACGGGGTTGATACCCGTCTTGCCTATTTTGGCAAAGGTGACTTTCTGGGAGAAGGATCTTGGGCCAGCGATTCGCCTCACTCTACAACTGCTCGCGCACTTGAACCAACCATTGTTTATAGCATCAATCGTGATTTTTTTACAGCGAATCCGGCTGCTGCTCTTAAAGTATTCTCAAACATCGCCCGAATCATATCACGAAGGATGCGGAATGCCAATGCCCGGATGACTTCATCGGCGGCTCAGTATGAGTCAGGACAAACCCGTCCTGAGCATGATTTGCTTGGCGATCGTAACGTTCCATTCGAATATTACTATGGTATTCAGACTTTAAGGGCCATCGAGAATTTTAATATTAGCGGAGTAACCTTGAATTTCTTTCCAGCGCTAATTGAAGGTTTGGCAATGGTGAAACATGCTGCTGCACTAGCAAATAATGAGCTAGGTTTAATGGAGGATGATGTCACTAAGGCTATCTGTGCAGCTTGTGAGGAGATTGTTCAGGGTAAATACCATAATCACTTTGTTGTAGATATGATCCAAGGTGGAGCTGGAACTTCCACCAATATGAATGCCAATGAGGTTATTGCCAATCGTGCGTTAGAAATACTTGGGCACGAGAAGGGGCAGTATGAATTTTGCCATCCAAACAATCACGTCAACCTATCTCAATCGACTAATGATGCTTATCCAACTTCGGTGAAGATTGCCTTGATCAACAGCAATAAGAAGTTGACTGATGTATTACGGATGCTTATTGAGTCGTTTGACAAAAAGGCTAAGGAGTTTTCGCATGTAATTAAAATGGGAAGAACTCAACTTCAAGATGCCGTTCCTATGACTTTAGGCCAAGAGTTTGGTGCTTATGCAGCAACACTTTCCGAAGAGATCGAACGTTTGGATCAAAACGTAAAACTCTTCCTCGAGGTTAATATGGGGGCAACTGCAATTGGGACTGGTATTAACTCCGATCCCGACTATGCCGATAAGGTTATTACTCATCTTCGCAAAGTTACGGGGATGCCCATTGTTAATTCTGTAAACTTGGTAGAGGCTACCCAAGATACGGGTGCGTTCATTATGTATTCGGCGGCTGTAAAAAGGTTGGCTGTTAAGTTGAGCAAAATTTGTAACGACTTGCGCCTTCTCTCATCTGGCCCTCGTACCGGTATTAATGAAATTAACCTACCGCCGATGCAACCGGGTTCGTCCATTATGCCCGGAAAGGTTAATCCTGTAATCCCAGAGGTCGTAAACCAGATTGCCTTTAAGGTTATCGGAAACGATCTCACGGTAACTCTAGCCTCTGAGGCTGGTCAGCTCGAGCTAAACGTCATGGAACCCGTAATTGTTCAGAGTTTGTTCGAGTCCATCGAGATGTTGAAAAATGGAATGATGACCTTGAAGTATAGGTGCATCGATGGCATAACTGCAAACGAAGAGCGCTGTCTTTGGTTGGTTCACAACAGTATTGGATTGGTCACCGCCCTTAACCCATACTTGGGTTATGAGGTTAGCACCATTTTGGCCAAGGAGGCATTAACTTCCAACCGGAGCGTATACGATTTAGTTCTGGAGAAGAAACTCATGTCGAAGGAAGAACTAGACAATGTTCTTGCACCGGAGAATATGATTAAGCCACGAAAGATGACTAAGCAGTAGCCTCACAATGTAATGCATAAGAAAAGGCGTGCTTTTGCACGCCTTTTTTACTTTAAGTCTAACCTATTTATCATCGTCGAGCGATTCGATTATTTTATTTACCTCTTCCTCTGTGTTACGTAGCTTGTCTTTGCAGTATTTTATAAGGAATGCCGCCCGGCTTACATCCTTGGATAACTCATCCACGTCGAGATCATCTCCTTCGAGTTTGACCATTATTTCCTCAATTTCGGCTACTGCCTCCTTGTAAGTTAGACCTTTTTTTGTTGACATATTAAAGTGTTTTTCGAATTGGTAATGTGAATGTGAAGGTTGTGCCCTGTCCAACCTTACTTGATACGGTTATTTCACCGTTATTTTGTTCCACGAATTCTTTGCAGATTATCAAGCCAAGCCCCGTGCCCGATTCGTTTTCAGTTCCTTTGGTGGTATAGTGTACGTCTAAACGAAATAGCAAGTTCATCTCCTCTTGGCTCATTCCTGCTCCGGTATCGGTTACGCTTATCGCCACTCTATCGTTTTCTGAAGCGGTCGAAATGGTTATACGGCCTCCCGAAGGGGTAAACTTAACTGCGTTTGTAAGGAGGTTGCGAAGTATGGTATTTACCATATCAAGGTCTGCTTCAACTTTGAAATTTTCTTTAGAATCGGATTTTATAGTAATGTTTTTGATTTTTGCTGTTAACTCTTGGATGCTAATATTGCTTGTTAGTATTTCTGTGAGATCAAAAACAGTAGGATTGAATGGGATTTTTCCCGTTTGTGTTCGTGCCCATTGGAGTAAATTCTCTAGTAGGGTAAATAGTTTGGCTGACGATGCATGAATGGCATTTCCGTATTCAAGCACGTCATCGGGTGTTAATTCCGATGCTCGCTGTTTTAATAATTCGGACAGTCCAAGTAACGCGTTAAAGGGGCTTTTAAGGTCATGGGCAATTATTGCAAAGAACTTATCCTTTGTGGCATTCAGTCGTTTAAGGCTTATTTCGGACTTCTCAAGTTGATCATTTGCATTCTTCGTAATGGTATACTTTTCTTGGAGAAGGGTGGCTTTTTGCTTCTTTAGGCGGTATGCCCGGTAAAACACACTTCCCAAAATAATTAGCAGCACAGAGGTTGCAATGAGAAATGTCACGATATACCATTGTCGCTTGCTCTCCGACTCTTGGAGTTGAGCTTCTTTTCTAAGCACGATTATTTCGTTTTCGATACGGGTTATTTCGGTTTTCTTTTTTTCCATTTCAACGCTTAGCCTTGCGTTTATTAGATCCTCTGATGATTTTGTTTGGGCAATACTATCTTGCTCTTGGGCATAGGCAACATAGAAGTTTAATGCTTTTGGATAATCCTTCTGCTCGAAGTAAAGGCGGTATAGCGCAAAGTTAGTGTTTTTGAGATGCTCTAGATTTTTGATGGTTTTACCTATATTTAGGCTTGCCAGTAAGCATGAATCTGCCTTGCTATAATCCTTTTGTGTAAGATATATCTCACCTATTTTTCGAAGCGAAAGTCCTTGCCCAAGTAGGTTTTGTGACGCCTTATGGAGTTGTAATGCGCTATTGAAATTTGTCAACGCTTTTTCTTTGTTGTTGATGGCAAGATAGAAATTCCCCAGATTGTTGCGGATTATAGCGCGCCCTTTGATGTCGGTGGTGGGATTTGTTGCCAATGCCTCCAGGTAGAATGCCTCTGCTTTATTATAACTTTTCATTTCTTGATAGGCGGTGGCAATACTGTTGAGCGATCGGGCTTCGAGTGCTTTATCTTTTGTTTTTTGTCTGTAAATATGTGCTTCCTTATAGTAATGGAGCGCATCATTGTAATTTTTGATATCAAAGTATGCATTTCCCATATGCGTATTGGCTTCGCCTATCTCAACGTTAGAGCCATGTGCCATCCGCTGATCGAGGGCATCGCTAAAATAGCTAATAGCCTTTGTGTTTAGTCCTAGGTTTCGGTAAAGAAGGCCAATGCTTGTTTGGCTTGAAGCAATTTCGCTTGATGTACCTGCCAGTTGCCTTAATTCAAGGGATCGTAGGTAGTATTCCAGAGCATCGGCATATTTTCCAGCTTGCAAGGATACGTTGCCCTGCTGCGTGTAATTTTTTGCCAATGCGTTGGTGTCAGCCAACTGTTTTCGGCTGTTTAAGGCCGAATCAAGAGTTAGCTTTGCCTCGTTGTATTGCAATTTTTCCTTCAGACAAAGGGCGATGTTTTCTTGAAGCGTTGCTTCGAGATCGTCTTTAAAGGGTTGCAAATTTAGTTGAGAAAGACCTTTCCTGTAATTTTCTAAACCAAGATCAATTTCGCCAAAACGGTAGTGGATGCTTCCCTTGATATTTAGCATGCTCGCCAAGTATGGGCTATTTTGTGCTTTTGCTATTGAGAGTGCCTCATCTATATCGGAGAGTGCTTCTGATTTTTTCGAAAGATCGCGAAAGATCGCAGAGCGTATGGACAATACGCTGATTAGTAATGTGTAATAGTTATTTTTCCTACTTGTAGCAATGCTTTGCTCTAAAGCGGCTATTGCTTGCTTATGGTTTTCGTCGGCGCGATATAGTGATCCCACGTGTAAGTAGGCTTCTGCCTCAATGAACTTCTCACCGGCTGAACGAGCTGTTGCTATGGCCTCTTTATATGCATCGAGTGCTTTTTCTTTTTCAATGATAACTCGCAAAAAATCACCGCGTTGAATTGATACAGTTGCAATAAGTTCTTTGTTTCCTTGTTTTCTGGCAAGTGACTCAGCCCTATTAATAAATTCTGCCGATTCTTGAGTGCGTTTGAGGTTCAAATTAGCTTCTGCTCCTATTACAAGTAATTTTATCTGCTCTTCAATTGTGATGTTTTTTTCACGTTTCAACTGGAAGTTTATTTTTTTTAGCACCTCCTTTGAGCAATCTGGAGTAATGGGATTTGGTGCATCCATAAAACTAAAAAGAAACGCGTCGAGTGTGTCTTTTCGGTTTTCTTGTGCATTAGCTTGCCCTATGGAAAAAAGAATAAGCAATGCGATAAAAGTGATGCCTAAGTATAATTTAATGTTGGTCATATTCTGTTAATTCTAACGCTTATTACTGATATATCATCCAGTTTGCCTGAGATAACGGAAGGTCTCTTCGGTTTCTTGCTTTGTTTTTGCTTAACGTGTTGGAGTGAGTCCCAAAATCGTTTTGAGTATCAATCTGTCTGCCTAAGCATTGGGTCGGAAGCGTAATTGCCTTTAGAGTGCTAATCACGACTGCGTTTCTTCCTGTTTTATTGGGACAGTAAAATAGAATGTTGTTCCCTTCCCAAGTTGGCTTTCAACCCAAATTTCACCATTATTCTTGGTGGCAAACTCTTTGCAGATTAGTAGCCCTAATCCTGTTCCTTTCTCATCCCAAGTGCCCTGTGTGCTTTGCGATGATTCGAGGTTAAAAAGGTTGGGTATCCGTTCTGGTGCAATTCCAATTCCACTATCGGTAATGGCAATTTCTATATGGTTATTGAAAACCCGTGATGCAATCCAAATTTTACCACCGGGTAAGGAGAATTTTATCGCATTGCTCAAAAGGTTACGTAGGACTGTTCCAACGAGTGTTTTGTCACCATATGCCGTTACATGCTCTTGCATTAGCAATTGTGCGCTTAAATTCTTCTTCTTCAGACTTTGGCTTTGAATGGCTAACTCGTCGGCAATGATCTGATTAACATGAAATAATGACGGATTGAATGGTGTTTTTCCTGTTTGTGTTCGTGACCACTCTAATAAATTATCAATTAATCGATAGAGCTTTTCAGCAGAGTCGTTTACGGCCTTACTATACTCTTTTACATCCGATAACTTTTCTTCTTCGGCACTTGTTGCTAATATTTCGCTAAACCCAAGCAGTGCATTGAAAGGGTTTTTTAAATCATGAGCAATTATGGAGAAGAACTTATCCTTGGTGGCGTTTAGTTGTCGTAGATTGTTTTCTGATTCAACAAGTTTCTGATTGGTGAGTTCCATGCCAACGTTAGTGATTGTAAGCAGTTGGTTGTTCTTTTTCTTCATTCGGAGATTACTAAATAGTGCAGCTCCTAACGCAATTAGTAAGATTATACCAATCACTAAGGCTTGCTGGTTAACCTTTTGTCCCTCGAGTTCAAGTATTTTTATTTGGTTATCCTTCTTAAGAACACTTATTTCACCTTCTTTTGATTCCATATCAAAAGTAGCTTGGATTTCAAGCAATTTTTGGTTTGCCTCTTTGTTGTATAGGCTGTCTTTCAGCCTCATCGCCTTTTTTTGGTAATTAAATGCTTCTCTAAATTGACCAGTCTCCGCGTTAAGATTGCCTAGTATGTCATAACTTTCCTGCTCAATATCTACAACTTTTAGCTCAATGGCGCCAATAAGAGCCTCTTTTACAAATCTAGAGCATAAATCGAATTGTCCTTTTTTTAGAAATACGTTTGCTAGATTATTTTTTGTATTGGCAATGCTATAGTCGTCTTTAATGTCTTCTGACAACCTTAGTGATTCGAAGTAGTGGGTGGTTGCTTTATCGTATTGTTTTGTTTTCACAAAGAGGTAACCTAGATTGTTCAACGCAAGTGCTTGGCTGTTTTTATCCTTCATCTCTCGCCCCAGTTCTAAAGAACGAGAATAATATTGCAAGGCCTTGGGCATATCTCCTTTTGTATCATAAATGATGCCGATAGCATTCAGTGCCGTTGAGATATCCACTTTGTTGCAGTTAGTGGTATATACACCTAATGCTCGTTGGTAGTGCTCCAGAGCATGGTCGTAATTGAGCATTTTGTTATGCAAACTCCCTATACTGTAATGAATATCCCCGGTGTATGAATTGAGGTTGTTGGCATACAGAATGTTTAATGCCGTTATGTAATATTCAAGGGCTTTGCTGGGTGCGTTCAATTTTGAGTATACCGAGGCGATTTTACTAATTGTTTCAGCTTCAATTAAGTGGTCGCCAATTTCGCCTTCCATTATTGCTGATTTCTTAAAATATTCAATCGCATTCGAAAAGTCTCTCTTATCACTATAGGTATTGGCAAGATTGCTTAGCGTTGCTGCTGCTTTGGCCTTCAGCCCCAATCTCATTCTTGTTTTAAGTGCCGCTTGATAAAAATCAATACCACGATCTAAACTTCCATTGGAAGAGTAAGCATTTCCCAAGGCATTTTGAGCATCACCAATAAGATCATCGTCACCTTCTTTCTCCGCCACTAAAAGCGATTCGTTTGCGTAATATATACTCGAATCCAAGTCAAAATACCAGTAGGCTTTTGATAGGGCAATGTTTGTTGCAACTTTATCTTTACCAGTTTTGACTATATTTCTAGCATTCCAGAGGCTATCGTATGGTTGTGCAGCCCCATGCCAGGCTAGGGGCGCAACGATAATGAAGAGTATAATTCTTTTATAAACCGCCATCGGAATTTTTTGAATCAACTTGGCTAAAAGTATGAAAAAATGTGGATAAAATAGCAAGGAAACATCCTTGTATGTTTGATTTGTAGCGCCATAATCTGTTTTATATCTGGTCTGAGGTAGCTATTCGGTTGGGAGAATGGAACTAATTATGGTGCCGCATGCAAGGGTTGTCTTTATTATTTCGCCTGAGTGCAGTTTATCTGCACTCTTTATGGCTTTTCCGTTAACTCGTGTAATGGAGTATCCTCGTCTCAGAATCTTGTCTGGATGAAGGTTCTTGAAAATGATTTCCTTTGCCTTAAGAACTTTGTTCTCGGAAGTGACCATTGAAGATAGATTGTGCCTTAGTTCCAATTTGTTTCTTTCCGAAGTTGTTCTCTCCTGTAGTAAAATTGCTTTAGTTCTACTTGTAATTGTCTTAAATGCAGAAGTAAGCATCCATTTCTTTTGGCTTAAGTGTCTTTCTGTGATGGATTTGATGTCATGTGCCAGTATGTTCAGACTGTTTTCATGTTGAGACAGCATGTTCGTAACTCCGATTACTTTCCGAAAAACATGTTTTAATTTCTGTTGATGTTCGGTAATAAGTTCCTCCACCGTATCGGTGAGGATTTGGGTGAACTCTGTGAGCCTGTAGTCGAATTCAGCAATTTTCTGGATAAGCAGTTCTGCTGCTGCAGTAGGTGTTTTTACGGATGTATTTGAAACCATATCGCAAACCGAAATATCTTTTGTATGTCCAATGCCTGTTATTACTGGTAACGGGAATTGGGCGATATGGAAGGCCAGCCAGTAGGAGTCAAAATAGCTCAGATCGGCTTGGGCTCCACCACCCCTGATGATTACAACGGTATCGAATTGGTCTACCGCATTGAAGATAGAATCAAGCGCAAGTAGGATGGACGGTTCTGCCTCCTTTCCCTGCATGGTGGCTTGGAAGATGGTGGTTCGAAATACAAATCCATATTCATTGGATTTCAATTGGTGCATGAAATCGACAAATCCTGCAGAGGTTTCCGATGATATTACGGCGATATGAAGGGGAACCATTGGGAATTCAACCTGTTTGTTCATTTCAAAAACACCATCGTCCACTAATTTCTGAATGGTCTGCTGTCGCTGCAATTCCATTTCGCCTATGGTGTAGGTAGGGTCAATATCCATAACTTTTAGGGAGAGGCCGTATAGTTCGTGATACTCCACCGTAGCACGAATAAGAATCTTCATACCAGAGGTTAGTGGCCGTCCGGTTGTTGTTTCGAAGTATGGTCGAAGCATCCGAAATGTGGATGCCCATATGGTGGCTGATGCCTTTGCTTTTAAGCTATTTGTTCGTTTGTCTTTTTGGATAAGATCGATATAGCAGTGGCCGGTTGTTCCGACCTTAATCTCGCTAATCTCGGCAATAACCCATAGCGATTCAGGAAAGGCTTCTACAAGTTTTGCCCGAATGGTTTGGTTGAGGTCGAAAAGGGTTAGATGGGTTCCAACTTGCATGGCTTTATTGTTTAACTAATTTTTCACGCCAATGGCAGGCTCCGCATGTAAGATGTGCAATGTAGATGCCCTTAGATAAGTTAGCGTTTATTTGGATTGTAGTGTCAATGGACGATGTTACCAACCACTGTTTTCGAAAGACGCATACCCCTGAACCGCTGTAAATCGCAATTGTTGCTTCTCCTGCGGTGGCATTGTGAAGTGTGATTCGGAGTTCTCCTGAAACGGGATTTGGGTACATTTCAGGTTCTATACAGTGCGATTCACCAGATTCATTGAGAAGGTTGTAGTAGGCTAACTGGGTATTAGGTATTCCGTAACCCAACTTTTCAGTTGGATTGGAGTATCTTGAAGCGGAGCTGATTAAGGCTTGCCGAATTTGATTTGCCGATAGGTTTGGGAATGCTTGCCATAGGCAAGCGGACATTCCTGCGATTATTGGGGCGGCATAGGATGTGCCATTGCCCTGAGACGGAATCCCCAGATCGTCAATAATTCCAACTCTCGACCCTAGTGCAACTATTTCTGGTTTAATTCGCCCATCGGCACTTGGGCCAATGGAGGTGAAGCTGGAGGGGATGGAGTCTATGGGAACTGCACCAACAGTTAATATTCCCTTAGCATCTGCAGGAGCTGAAATGTATTTCCACGCGTTGTTGCCCTCGTTGCCGGCCGAACAAACTATAATCATGCCTTTACTTGCTGCTATGGTGCATGATTTAGAAATAGGCGTTACATCTCCTGTGAGATCCGCGTATGCGTGGTTTTGGGAAGGGATATCGAAGGTAGTGTAACCAAGAGAGGTGTTGATGATATCTGCGCCCATGCTGTCGGCATATTCTGCAGCCGCAGCCCAGTAATACTCTTCAACGAGCTGCTCGCTGTTGTAATCTTCACTTCTTAGGAGAAGGTAGTTGGCTTCGGGAGCAGTTCCAACCATTTTTGTTGGTGTATTAGTCCCTATTACAGAAAACACATGCATTCCATGGGAGTCCTCTTCAAAAATGTTTGAAGTTGGGTTTACAAAATCCTTCGTTGCGATCACTCTATTGTTCGAAAAAGCGTCGGCGAAAAGGTTGAGTTGGTTGGCGTGGTAAAACCCATCGTCGATAATGGCAATTAGCTTTCCTTGGCCTTTGTATCCAAGTTGGTGGAGGAACGGACCCTTTATTAAATCTACAGCATCAAATCCATTGCCATAGTAGGAATGGTTGAAGTCTGTTCTATTGGACAGTCCCAATTTATTGGTCCCGCGAAGTGTCGTGCTTCTTGGTAATGGTTCGTATATGGAGATTACTGAGAACGAGAGATTAGTTTTCTTTATTGCCTCAAGTTGTTCATTGGTTGGCCTTACAACCACTCCATTTAGCCACTTCAGGGCGAAAAGTATTTCCGCTCCTGTCTTTTTAACGCTATCAATGTAATGATTGCAGACGGGGAGGTCCTCAGCCGTAATTTCAATCTGCTGTTTTGCTCTACGATTGATTGCTTTTTTACTTAAAAATTTCTCGGGGATCTCAGTAGAGTATTCACTTCTGTTTTTATCTGGAAACCCCACCCAATATAAGCTTTGACAGAAACCAAGAGATGGAATCAGCAATAGCAAAAGTAGCACAAGGGAATTTCCGGTTCGCATTTAATAACCCATTTGCTCCATTACTTTTTCGGCGGAAGGTTCCTCTATTTTTCCAATATTTTTCTCTAGTTCGAGGAGTTGTTCCGTTTGTTTTCTGTCGAGTTTGTCTTTGTTGTTTCCAATTCCATTTCTGTATACCACTTTTTGGGTTGGATCACCATTCTCGTTATAGAATTGCCATTCCCCTTCTTTTAATCCGTTTTTGTAGTTGCCCTCGGATACAAGTCTTCCATTGGAGTAGAAGGTTTTCATCTCTCCATTGAGCTTCCCTTCTTTGTAAACGCCGCTATACTTGTATCGTCCATTGGGGAAGTAGGTGGTCCAAACGCCATTTTTTATGCCATTGGAAAAAGATAGTTCCTCCATTATCTCACCTGTAGTGTAGAAGCGTTTTCTTATTCCATTGAGCTTTCCTTTGGCGTATTGCTCAATCATCAGAATTGTTGTGTCGGGAGTATAATACTTCCAGATACCATCTTTTTGTTGACCAATAAAGATGCCTTCAGCTGCGCGTTTGCCGTTGGGATGTAAGTATGTTGTTGTTGCTATTTTTCCTGTATTATCGAATATCATTACCACTTTTAGGGTTCCCTTTTCGGTATACCGTTTAAGCGTGTCGGTAGGAATGTCGTCTTTGAATTTTGCCGTGTAGGCCGGTTCTCCATTTTTATAGAGTTTGCACCAAACCCCCTGTTTCCTTCCTTTCTCGTCGCGAAGATTAGTGTTTGTTGGGATATTTTGGCCAAGAGTAATAGTGGCCGAAAACAGTAAAACTGTTATTGTTGTGATATATATCTTCATAAACTTACTTTTAATGCTTGCGTTGTTTTTCGAATACAACGAAGGTATAATAAAAAAGCAAAGGGTTCCGATTGGAACCCTTATACTTTTTATTGTAGAAGAAATATTATTTCACTTCTTCGAAGTCTACATCGGTAACCTCATCGTTACCAGACTTGGAACCGCTGTTTGTGGATTGACCTGCATTGGCATTTGGATCAGCACCTTGAGAAGCGTCTTGTCCGGCCTTGTAAAGCTCTTCGCTGGCAACTTGCCAGTCTTTGTTGAGCTGTTCGGTAGCCTTATCAAGCCTTTCAATATCTTGATTCTTGTGTGCCTCCTTGAGTTCTGCCAAATCGGCTTCAATTGGAGCCTTTTTGTCAGCAGGAAGTTTATCGCCAAACTCCTTAAGTTGCTTTTCGGTTTGGAAAATCAAGCTGTCGGCAGCGTTAAATTTGTCTACGGTTTCGCGAGTCTTCTTGTCGGATTCTTCGTTAGCCTTTGCTTCTTCGCGCATTCTCTTGATTTCGTCATCGGTTAGCCCAGACGAAGCTTCGATCCTGATTTTTTGTTCCTTGCCGGTACCCTTGTCCTTTGCCGTAACGTGAAGAATTCCGTTTGCGTCGATATCAAAGATAACCTCAACTTGGGGAACACCTCTAGGGGCTGGTGGAATACCGTCAAGATGGAACCTTCCAATGGTCTTATTGTCTTTGGCCATTGGGCGTTCGCCTTGTAGAATATGGATTTCAACCGTTGGTTGGCTGTCGGCCGCAGTGGTAAACGTTTCCGATTTACGCGTTGGGATAGTGGTGTTTGCTTCGATGAGCTTTGTAAACACGCTACCCATGGTTTCGATACCAAGTGAAAGCGGAGTAACATCAAGCAAAAGAACGTCTTTTACATCACCGGAAAGTACACCGCCTTGAATGGCAGCACCTACAGCAACTACTTCGTCGGGGTTAACGCCTTTCGAAGGTGC
Source organism: Williamwhitmania taraxaci (assembly GCF_900096565.1). Classification (NCBI taxonomy): domain Bacteria; kingdom Pseudomonadati; phylum Bacteroidota; class Bacteroidia; order Bacteroidales; family Williamwhitmaniaceae; genus Williamwhitmania; species Williamwhitmania taraxaci. Next base: position 13,373 of record NZ_FMYP01000003.1, on the reverse strand, counting down.
TTTTCCGAAGAATTCCTCTACAATCTTTTGGATTGCAGGAATACGTGTGGAACCTCCAACTAGGATAACCTCGTTAAGGTCGTTAATTGTTAAGCCAGCATCGGATAGTGCCTTTTTGCAAGGTCCAATTGTTGCTTGGATAAGTTTGTCGGCCAATTGCTCGAACTGAGCACGGGTGAGTGTTTTAACCAAGTGCTTTGGAATACCATCAACGGGCATGATATAGGGCAGGTTGATTTCGGTAGAGGTAGCGCTCGAAAGTTCTACCTTAGCCTTTTCTGCTGCTTCCTTTAGGCGTTGTAGCGCCATAGGATCTTTTCTTAAATCAATTCCTTCGTCCTTGAGGAAACTCTCGGCCAACCAGTCAATAATAACGTGGTCAAAGTCGTCACCACCAAGGTGGGTGTCGCCGTTGGTCGATTTTACTTCGAATACGCCTTCACCTAGTTCAAGGATAGAGATATCAAAGGTTCCACCACCAAGGTCGAATACTGCGATTTTCATATCGCGTGACATTTTGTCGAGACCGTAGGCAAGTGCCGCAGCTGTAGGCTCGTTGATGATGCGGCGCACCTTAAGTCCAGCAATTTCACCAGCTTCCTTGGTTGCTTGACGCTGTGAATCGCTGAAGTAAGCAGGCACCGTAATAACGGCTTCGGTTACCTCTTGGCCCAAGTAGTCTTCAGCTGTTTTCTTCATTTTTTGAAGAATCATAGCCGAAATTTCTTGAGGCGAGAATTTCCTGTCATCAATTTCAACACGAGGGGTGTTGTTCTCGCCCTTCACTACTTTGTAGGAAACACGGTTGATCTCTTTTTGTACCTTGTCAAAGGTTTCCCCCATAAATCGTTTTATGGAGAATATTGTTTTTGTCGAGTTTGTGATGGCTTGACGCTTGGCAGGGTCGCCAACTTTACGTTCGCCATTCTCTGCAAATGCAACCATCGAAGGAGTCGTGCGCTTACCTTCGCTGTTAGGAATAACCACCGGCTCGTTGCCTTCCATTACAGAAACGCATGAGTTAGTTGTTCCGAGGTCAATACCAATAATTTTGCCCATTTTTTTTATGTTTTGTTGTTTACTTTTGTTCGTTATCCACTCTTTGCAATCATTGTGCCATTGCTTAATGTGTCATGTTTTTATGAGTGCTGACAGCGGTTTCTGCTGGATATGGTCAAACTGTTTGTTTTGTTCGTGACATTACGGCAGTTCTAATTATTGCTTGGACTTGTAAAATCCCTTTGCTGTCACCTTTGAGGGTGTTCTTATTCTTCGTAGCTTTGGCTCAATTATTATGAAGTTAATATCCAGTTGAACGACAAATCGTGATGCCATGTCATTAGAAGGGAAAGTAAGAGTAGTTACCACTCACGTGCTTCAGGAGATGAAGACTCGAGGTGAAAAAATAGCCATGCTGACAGCATATGATTATTCCATGGCTCGCATTTTAGATGAATCGGGGATTGATGTTCTGCTGGTGGGTGACTCCGCTTCAAATGTGATGGCTGGTCATGTCTCCACGCTGCCCATTACGTTGGACCAAATGATCTATCACGCGTGCGGTGTGGTAAGGGGTGTCAATCGTGCCTTAGTGGTAGTGGATATGCCTTTTGGTACTTATCAGGGGAATTCTAAAGAGGCACTCGCCAGCAGTATTCGCATAATGAAAGAAAGTGCAGCGGATGCGGTAAAGTTGGAGGGCGGCAGTGAAGTGATTGAATCGGTTGCCCGTATCATTTCGGCTGGAATTCCGGTAATGGGACATCTTGGTTTAACTCCTCAGTCAATTCATAAGTTTGGAACTTATGCCGTCCGTGCTAAAGAAGAGGCAGAGGCTATGAAATTACTCAAGGATGCTCATCTCCTCGAAGAGACTGGTTGTTTTGCCCTTGTGCTCGAGAAAATTCCTGCAACCTTAGCGGCTCAAGTAGCGAACGAACTTAAAATTCCGGTAATTGGTATTGGTGCAGGCGGAAACGTCGATGGGCAAGTGCTTGTTACCCACGATATGCTAGGCATCACCAAAGAGTTTTCACCTCGATTTCTCCGCCGCTACCACAATCTCTTCGAAGAGATGCAGAAGGCTTTTCAAGGTTATATTGCCGATGTGAAAAGTAAGGATTTTCCAAACGAAAAGGAACAATATTAAGCTATGGCATTTACCGAAGCAGATATTTTGTGGGAGGACAACCATTTGTTGGCAGTTAATAAGCATGCCGGCCAACTTGTCCAAGTCGATACAACCGGCGATTCATCGCTCGAAGATGAGGTTAAGGCTTTTCTCAAGAAACGAGAGAGCAAGCCTGGGAATGTTTTTTTGGGCGTAACTCATCGTATCGATCGACCCGTTTCCGGTGTGGTGCTGTTTGCGAAAACTAGCAAGGCGCTTACTCGGATTAATGAGATGTTTAGAGAGGGAACGGTCAAGAAAACTTACTGGGCTATTGTGAAAAACAAACCGGAGGAAGAATCGGCTACCCTTGAGCATTACTTGGTGCGCGATACGGCAAAGAATAGAACAATGGCACTTACAAAGCCGAGGGCGGATGCCAAGGTTGCAAGCTTGTCCTATACAATTCTTGCACGCTCGGTAAATTATTTTTTGCTCGAGATTGATTTGCATACCGGACGACACCACCAAATACGGGCTCAGCTAGCCAAAATTGGTTGCCCCATCAAAGGGGATTTGAAGTATGGTTTTGCTCGATCGAACCCCGATGGTGGCATATGCTTGCATTCTCGGGAAATATCGATAGAGCATCCGGTTAAGAATGAGCTTGTAGTTATTGTGGCCCCGACACCGAAAGATGTTCTTTGGATTGATTTCGTCAACAGTTTGGGCGGTAAATCAAATAAACGATAGAATTTATTCCTTCAGTTGTCGTGCATTGCTTTTAATGTGTAACTTTAAGTGACCGCAATCATTAATCATCTTGCGTCATTTTTTAGATTATGGGAAAGATTCTGCTTGTTTTTGATAGAAACGAATCCGATTTTCAACTTCTTTTGCAGTTGTTGGAAAGTCGATTTGCGGAATACGAAGTCTCTTGCTGCGAAAAGGAGGAGGCGTTGTTGGCGGCTATTGAAAGCCAACCAATTGCTATCCTCATCGATCATAGCTTTAATGGATCCGGAGGCTATTCTGTCATCACAAGCCTAAAAGGAAGCGAGTTTACGCGAAATATTCCAATTTATCTTTTTCATGATTTTCTTGACTTAAAATCGGTGGCTGAGGCCGTAACCCTTGGTGCTGATGATTTCTTTCGCAAGCCTATTGTTCAAGAGGAACTTGTTCCTCGGTTGACAGTAATGCTTCGGAATGCGCAAACAGTTAATGATTTGCGATCCACCTCTCAGCAGTTGAATGATTTTTCCGTGGCAGCAACCAAGGCTGGAAACTCTTTAATTATGATTAGTTCTACCGGCGACATTGAATGGGTGAACGGGGGATTCGAGAAGTTATACGGATGCAATTTAAAGTTATTTAAAGAATCGTTTGGGTCAAATATGTTCTCGGATAACCTTTCACATAAGACAGTTGCTGCGTTTAAGCGGTGTAGGGAAAATGGTGAATACGTTACCTATGAGAACAGTTGGACAATGAAAAATGGAGTCGTTAAAGATATCCAAACCTCCTTGTCGCCGGTTTACGACCATTGGGGAAATTTTTTCAAGATAATTTGTATTGAAACAGATATTTCTGATTTTAAGGCAGTAGAGCGTGAACTTGGCGATAAGCATGCCCATATTACTGAAGCAAATCAGTTGTTGGAGCAGCAGCGCTCCGAGATCGAGGAGCAAAAGCGATCGCTCGAGGATGAGAAGAAAAAGTCAGAAGAGTTGTTGCAAAATATTCTACCGATGGAGATTGCTCGGCAACTTACCCGAAAGGGGACTGCCAAGCCCAAACCCTATAAGGATGTGTCTGTGTTGTTTACTGACTTTGTCGGCTTTTCGAGTCTTACTCGCGCCTACGATGCTCTTGATCTTATCGAAATACTCGATCACTACTTTCAACGTTTTGAGCAGATAGGGGAAGGTCACTTTCTTGAGAAGATAAAAACGATTGGCGATGCATACATGTGTGCAGGAGGACTACCTCGAACCAACAAGAGCCATGCATTTGATACTGTATTGGCTGCTCTTGAAATCAAAAAATTTGTGCAAGAGAAAGCAGTCTCTGACCAATTATTGGATAAATCAGCTTGGCAAGTAAGAATAGGGATTCACTCCGGCGATGTAATTGCTGGAGTAATTGGACGCAAGAAATTTGCGTACGACATATGGGGCGACACAGTAAATGTCGCCAGCCGTATGGAGCAAGCATCGGAACCCGGAAAAATCAATATTTCCCAGTCGACCTACGATAAGATTAAAGACTTTTTTGAGTGCACTCCTCGAGGCGAGATTCCAGTAAAAAACATAGGCTCCATAAGTATGTACTATGTGGAGCGTATCTTACCTGAACTTTCCGATGATCTCGATGGTGTTCTCCCCAATGCGGCTTTTAAGAAGATATTGTCTACCTACTAGTCCTTGGCCTTTAGATCAACGTCGAAGCAGAGTGGAAGTAATAGCCTCGCACTCTTAACTATCTGGATGGAGTTTGATCCATACATGATAATGTCCATCGGCTTATTAAACCGGTTTTGCGTTTCAAGCAGCACCTGCCTGCACGAACCGCACGGGTAAACCGGAGTTTCGTTAAACTTGCCATTGTAAAAAGATGCGACCGCAATGGCTTTTATCGCTTGGCTTGGGTATTTTGAGTTAGCATAAAAAATTGCCACTCGCTCAGCACATAGTCCCGAAGGGTAGGCCGCATTTTCTTGGTTGGTACCCGTGATTATTTCGCCATTCTCGAGCAATACTGCTGCTCCTACGCGAAATTTCGAGTAGGGAGCATAGGCATCCTTCGTGGCATCTTTGGCCTTTTCAACCAAAACCTGATAGTCAGAAGCGAGTTCTGTGGGACTATCATATTCAAAATATTTTACTAAAATTTCAGACTCTCTCATTCTAATGCTATTTTTGCTAGCAAATACAAACCTACGCAATTTTTTTTTATTGCAAAACGTTGCATGGATAGAAGGTGACTGGATTTGATTGAGATTTTTAAGATATAACTTTTATTGAGATGAGAATTGTATTATTCATACTATTGATAACTAGTTTTATACCGACCCATATTGCTGGTCAAAACGGAAAGAAATATTCTCGTGAAGAATATGTTCAATTGTTTAAAAATTTAGCAATTCGGCAGATGGAGAAAAGCGGAGTGCCAGCCAGTATTATTATTGCTCAGGGCATGTTAGAGTCCGATAATGGGAATAGTACGCTGGCTATTAAGGCAAACAATCATTTTGGGATTAAATGCCATAAGTCATGGTCGGGATCTACCATTTTTCATGATGACGACAAAAAGAGCGAGTGCTTTAGAGTATATCGTGATGTGGCAAACTCATTTTCGGATCATTCCGATTTTCTGCGTTCTTCTAAACGGTATGCTTTTCTTTTTGATCTAAAGCCAACCGATTACAAGGGGTGGGCCAAAGGATTGAAAAAGGCAGGATACGCCACAAATCCAAAGTATGCCGATATGCTGGTGAAGATTATTGAGGAGAACAATCTATATTTATTAGATCAAGGCGTTGATATTAAGGCTGTATCCCCAACTAGACTGCAAGGATCAGATACCTATTTGGTCGATATTTACAAGAATCATCCTGAGTTGGTGCGAAATGGTGTTCTTTATATCGTGGTGAAAGCAGGCGACTCGGTGGAGAGTTTGGCAAAGGAGTTGGAAATGATGCCTTGGCAGATTTACAAATACAACGATTTGCCTCGTGATACGAAACTTGTTCCGGGCGATGAGGTGTACATCAAACCAAAAAAGCGTCAGGCTGCTAAAGGTTTCCCCGTTCATATATGCGAGTCAGGTGAGACTATGCACAAAATTTCTCAGACAAATGCAATAAAGTTGCGCTTGCTCTATAAACGTAATGGGATGGAGCCGGGACAAGAGCCTGAAGCAGGACAAGAGATATTCCTACGGGGTTGGAAGCCGGGTTTGAAGCATGGATGGTTTTAGTAAGGAGCAAAATACTCCACCACCCAGTGTAGACTTAAGAAAATCGAAATTTTTCAATGTCCTTAAATCCTCGGAGAAATTCCGGGGTCGAAAGATGCTTCTTTCCGGCGAGCTGTAACTCTTCTATGGCAATTGTTCCTTTGCCTGTGGTTACATGGATAAATGTTTTCCCGTCGGAAGATATTATGCCGGGAAGTTGATTGGTAGTCTGGTTTACAATTGAGACTTTGAAAATCTTAACAGGCGTTGTCTCTAGGGTAATATTGTTTTGCAGTGTAGTCCAAGCAGCAGGATAGGGGCTTAGGCCGTGTATGTGGTGCATAACCTTGTCGCAGGGATCGCTCCAGCTGATCTTGCATGTTTCCTTAAATATTTTGGGTGCCTGCTTTAACGGTTGTCCTTCCAGTGTGTGTGGTTGTTCTACCGGTTTTGCAGTACCATCGGCAATAGCATCTAAGGTTTTCACAACCAATTCGGCTCCCGAAATCATTAACCTATCGTGTAGTTCTCCGACCAATTCGGTATTTCCAATCGTTAACTCCTCTTGAAAAATTATTTTGCCCGTGTCAATCTCTTCGTTAATAAAGAAGGTCGTGTTGCCCGATACTTTATCACCATTAATTATTGCCCAGTTGATTGGCGCAGCACCTCGGTAATGGGGGAGTAGTGATGCATGGAGATTAAATGTTCCGTGAGGAGGCATTGACCACACTTCTTTAGGCATCATTCGAAAAGCAACCACAACAAAGACATCAGCACCGAGTTGGTTTAGTTCTGAGATAAATGCCGGATCTTTCAGCTTTACCGGTTGAAGAACGGGAATGCCTAACTTGCCTGCTTCGGTTTTAACTTCCGATTGGGCTATTTTCTGACCTCTTCCTGCAGGCTTGTCCGGCACAGTAACCACTGCTAAAACCTGATGGGGTGATGCCACAATCCTTCTCAGAATTGTAGCAGCAAACTCAGGTGTGCCCATAAAAACTACCTTCAACGACCGGTTCATTGTATCCTTTTATTTGTTCCCTTGGAGTTTATGACCCATTTTAGTTTTTTTCGTCTGAAGGTAAAACTCATTAAAAACATTGGACTTGATCTCAATGGGCATGTTTTCGACAATCTCGAGACCGTATCCTTCAAGACCTGTAATTTTCTTAGGGTTGTTTGTCAGTAATTTTATTTTCTGAAGGCCTAAGTCGCGAAGAATCGCTGCGCCAACTCCGTAATCGCGCTCATCGGCACTGAATCCAAGGTCCAGATTAGCTTCTACCGTATCGCGTCCTTCTTCTTGTAGCTTGTAGGCATGTATTTTATTGAACAGGCCAATGCCACGACCTTCTTGGTTCATGTATACAACGACGCCCTTACCTTCTTTTTCAATTTTTCGTAAAGCTTCGTGTAGTTGAGGGCCACAATCGCAACGATAGCTGCCAAAGATGTCGCCCGTGACGCATGATGAGTGAACCCTAACGGTCACTGGTTCGTTTATATCCCAACTTCCCTTTACAAGGGCAACATGTTCCAGTCCATTGTTAAGTTGGCGATAGGGAACTAACTCAAAATTGCCAAATTCGGTGGGCAGTTGAATACGTTCGCCTCGCTCAATAAGGCTTTCCGATTTCAATCGGTAAGCGATTAACTCTTCAATGGAGACAATCTTGAGGCTGAATTTTTTTGCAATTTCGAGTAGTTGAGGAAGCCTTGCCATTGTTCCATCCTCATTCATTATCTCGACTAAAGCACCGCCGGGTTGTAAGCCAGCCAAGCGGGTAAGGTCAACAACTGCTTCGGTATGACCTGCTCTGCGAAGTACCCCTTTTTCTCTTGCTTTAAGCGGAAATATGTGGCCCGGACGACCTAGATCTTCCGATTTGGTTTTAGGGTCGACCAGTGCTTTTATGGTTTTTGCTCTGTCGGCGGCAGAGATCCCAGTGGTGCAGCCGCTGCCATTTAAATCGACCGATACGGTAAACGGCGTTTGATGAAGGGCGGTGTTGGTGCCCACCATGAGTTCCAGATCGAGCTCTTTGCAGCGCTCTTCGGTAAGTGGAGCGCAAATTAAACCGCGGCCATGAGTGGCCATGAAGTTGACGATTTCAGCGGTGATAAGTTCGGCAGCAACCACGAAGTCGCCTTCGTTTTCCCTATCCTCATTATCGACTACAATAATTACTTTACCGTTTCTGATATCTTCAATTGCCTCATCAATTGTATTCAGGAGGCTATTGGTTGCGTTGTGTTGGTTGCCAGACATTGGATTTTACTCCTTTTATAAATTTATAGAAACCTACTAATAGGGCTAAGTTCATTCCGTAAAAATGGGTAACAAACCGCACAAAGGTAATATGAATGTTTATTCTTTTAAGGAAAAAATCGAGGGGAAGTAATAAAAAACTCACTAAAAAAATCACCAATACTGTAAGATATGCGTTGTTCTCTCTCGCTAGTGCTATATTGGCCAATAAGGCAATTATGATGAGAATTGGTCCAACCCATCGTATGGCTTTGTGCGAAATAAAGGCAAATGCACGGCCCTTCCACGGCGGTAGAAGCAACCCCTTAAACCGAAAAAGGTTTTGAAAATTTCCAATCGAAATCCTTACTTTTCGGCGAAACTCTTCGTGGGATTGGTTCGAAACGTCCTCGTAGACATCAGCATCTAGGCTATTAATGGTTTTGAATCCTTGCTCGATGACGCGCATACATATGTAGAAATCATCCATAAAAAAGGTAGAAGGCACCTTGTTGTAGCAACTTCTTCTTGTAGCAAAGCAACCCCCAAATGGACCCATCATGCTACCCCAAATACGGCCCTCTCTGTTTTTTATTAGCACCTCCCGGTTGATGTAAGTGCTTTCTTGAATTGAAATGCCATGCGATTGTAAACCAGTATTCCGCATACGGGAATCGACAAGTCCAATTTGATCATTCTTGAAGTGTTTCACCAATTCAAAGATCGTAGTCTGTGTGAAAAATACGTTTGCGTCGGTTGATATAATAATTTCACCCGTAGATTTGTCAAGCAACTCGTTGATGGTGTTTGCTTTTCCTCTACGTTCGAAGATGAAGTATTGCAGTTGTGGGTGAAGGATGGTTTTTTCAGACAGAATGTCGTTTGTGCGGTCAGTTGACGAGTCGGAGCCTATGATCACTTCAATCTTATGAACGGGGTAGTTGGTGCTGAAAATCGATTCAATTTTCTTTGCTATTACTGACTCTTCGTTGTGCACTGCCATTAAAATAGAGATGGAAGGGAGATTGTCCTCTAAGCTAAATAAATCTATCTTTTTCTTTTCTTTTGAGGTAAGAATGCGCAGGATTATTGGATAAAGAATATAGGAGTGAAATACGAGGAGTGCGGGTATCCAGAATAAGTATTCCACCTTAGTAACTTTTGTTGTTTCGTTCGAGAAGGAGACTTTGGTAAAACTCCATTACCTTATGACTAATTTCATCATTATTGAAGTGCTGCTGCGCAAAGTTACAACCGTTTTTGGCAATTTGGTTTGCCAACTCTACATTTAATAGTAGCGAGATACATGCTTCTATAATTGCTTCAGGCGTATCGGCAATAACAATGTCTTTTCCGCTCACCGCCTCTATTCCTTCTGCTCCAATCGACGTTGAAACAATGGGCGTGGAGGCAGCCATTCCCTCGATGATTTTAATACGCATCCCAGAACCGGATAGCAACGGCACTACCATTATTCCATGCGTTTGCATAAATAGCTGGGCGTTTCCCACTTCTCCCATAAATTCAACACAGGGTAGTTTTATTGCTTTAATGAAGGTTTTAGGAGCATGTCGTCCGGCAATGAAGAATCTCGCGTTAGGAACTGCTGCTCTTATTGCTGGCCAACAGTTGTTTAAAAACCAGATAAGGCCTGCTTGATTTGGCGTCCAATCCAAACCGCCAAGGTGAAACAAACTTTGTTCTATCTTATGCGAGTTCGTAGTCGTGAAATGAGCTTCATTCAATCCTGTTGGCGCTATGTGGCATGGAATTGTCGGACTCGATTTAAGCAAGCTTTGTGCATCCTTTTTGGTGATAGGAATTACTGCATCAACGCGGCGAAGAGTGTTTTTCTCCAATCGTTCAATTCTATTGGCTAGTATTCTGAGGTAGACCTTCTTAAATGGATTTGAAGTTATTGTTACGGTTCTGTCCCAGATTTCATGCTCAATGTTGTGTGCTCTGAGCACAATGGGAGCAGTTGAATATGCTCTTATCGTTTTGATATATGCTTCTAAGTATGGTCCTTCTAGCTGTATGATGTCATACGGCATAGTGGTGATTTCTTTCTGTAGTAGGTTAAGAAATGCCTCGTTTTCGAACCGGACGGAAATGTATGGTTTCCTTGAGAAAAGAAGGTTCTTGAGGGCTGGCCATAGTTTTATGGAAGTATCTACCGTTGCCGCTTTTATGCCAACTCGTTTGAGTATATCATTCGGAATCTCTTCTACCGGAGAGAAATGCTTTAACGTGTTTATTGCAAGAACAGTGATGCTAGCACCTTGGGTGGCTAGTCCTAATGCCATGTTTAGGGTTGCAATTGCACCACCATCTTTGGCTGGATAGGGAACCTTGTTGGTAACTATCAGTATTCTCATTTTAAGCGCTCTTCTTCTTTCCGAATAGTTTTCCTATTTTCTTGAAGAATTTGAGATATAAATCGGTGTTGAGTATAGCTGAGTCGTTGCTTGCCTTGTATGAAAGGAATATTCCGAGTGGAAACAGTATAAAACTTGCGATCCACATACCAATGGGCGCAATTAGGATGCCTTCCCTTACAAATTTCTCTCCTGTGATAGAGATAATGTAATAGATTATGAAGAAGAAAATGGAGATGACAACCGGCATTCCCAACCCACCCTTGCGAATTATGGCCCCTAGAGGTGCTCCAATAAAGAAGAAGACGAAGCATGCAAAGGAGAGCGCAAATTTTCGATGCCACTCAATACGATGTCGGTTAATTATACGCTGTTTGTAGGAAATCTCATCCTTGTTGGTGGCCAGATTACTTTTTGCCGAACGTGCCATCGAGAGGGCGTATGATACGGCCGATTTCTTGTCGGTAAAGTCCATCGAAGCGATGGTTGAATCGAGGGTATAGCTGGCTTTGCTCTTAATTGTGTTGGATGTGTCGATTGGCCCTGTGAACGAGCTTCGTCCAATAAGATTTTTGAACACATAACCCTTTCGTTGCTCAAGTTCTTTTTTGAGGGAGTCGCCGGCAATTTCAAGTTGAGCAATATTGAGCATTTGGTAATCGTTTTTGAAAAGGCCTTCGTCGGATCGTTTAAAGTCGAATCCGCTTAAGGGAACCAGTATGGTTTGCTGAGCAAAGTAGTTTCGCCGAAAGGCATAGTCGTTGCTTTTTGCATTTCGAGGCTTTCCGTTTGCCCTTACATCTTCGTAGTTACACCCGGAGTAGAGATCGACAACCATATATTTCTTATCGGCTGTTACGCGCATGTAGCCCGAATCGGCAGAGGTTACAGATAGGTTTCCCTCCCTGCTTGCCTGATTGTATATCATAATTCTGCGCATCAGGCTTGTTTTTCTATCTTTCTCTCCGACCTTTATGCTGTATCCTTCAATTCCATTGGTAAAGGCTCCCTCCTTAATCTGAAGTTCTGGACGCTGTTGGCCTACACTGTACAGGAGCGTTTTTATCTTCAGGTTGGTTACCGGTAGTATATTGTTCGAAAAGAAGAATCCAAAAATGCTGAGGATTACAATCAGAATTACTAGGGGTGCAAGTATCTTCTGTAAGGATATACCAGCCGCTTTCATTGCAAGCAGTTCATTGTTTTCTCCTAGATCGCCAAGAGTCATTATTGAGGCTAACAAAACAGTAAGAGGTAGGGCCATCGGAACTAAGGTGGCTGAGGCGTAGAGCATTAATTCCCCAATGATATCCCAGGTAAGACCTTTGCCAACAAGTTCGTCAATATATTTCCATAAGAACTGCATCAATAGGATAAACATTACTATGCAGAAGGTCATGAGCATCGGACCTAGAAAGGACTTCAGCAGAAATGAGTGGAATTTTTTCATTCGAAAATATATCTTTTAATTGTTGGCACCAATGAGTTGTCAAACTCGAAGTGTGCCGTTTTTTATGTTGTTAATCTTCCTTACATCCAAAATTCTAGCCGATGTGTAATATGAATTATTGGTGCTGTTTGGACAACAAATTTAAGCGATTTTTCCGGTTGATAGGGGCGTTTTATGTAAAACCTGATTACTTTCAAAATTATTTACTTGATTTACTATATTAAAGCTTTGATAATCAAAAACGAGGAGTTGAAAAGCCGTGTTTGCCTCGAGATTATTAGGAAAAAGATTTCAATAGCGTTTGTTTTTTTGAAAATTGCCCTATCTTTGCAGCCGCAATTCAAAGCAAATGGCGAGGTAGCTCAGCTGGTTAGAGCGCATGATTCATAATCATGAGGTCGCCGGATCATCCCCGGCTCTCGCTACAGTGAAGCCCTGCTAATAGCAGGGCTTTATTTATGGATAATAGTTGGTTTTGGTTTTGGGCACTCGTAAGGGTGCCCATTTTTTGTTTGTTTCCCATGGAGTTGTATCGAGATATGAATTGTAAAGATGGTAGCGTGATTCCATGATGAGGCAATATGTCATTGAAAGGGGAAAGGGTAAAAGTGAAAAGTGAAAGGGTAAAAGTGAAAAGGTAAAGGTAAAAGTGAAAAGGTAAAGGTAAAAAGGTAAAAGTGAAAGGGTAAAAGTGAAATGTGAAAAGGTAAAAGTGAAATGTGAAAGGTGAAAAAATAAGGGAGTGTAAATTATTTTGTGTAAACTGGAATTACTGGGTGTTCATGGGTGTAGGTGGTGCTCAACGGAAGCGAAGGCGATTGAAATAGTGGCCCCAGTACGGGATTTAGTATCAATATATAAAATGTTCGAAAAAGACTTGAACTATATAGAATTATGATTAACTAACCTAAATTCAAGTAACAAATGCAACTTATAGGATTGATTGGAGAGAAAGGAATTGCATTTTTTCAGAACAGGAAGATGAGAATTACTCACCTTCGCTGCTCCGATGGAAAAAATGTGGTTCTTTACCCCCTAAGTCCTCTAAAAATAAGTTGTAATGGCGCACATCAACCAAGAGCAAAGGTATGTAATTACCCTCATGCTACAGCAAGGCAAGCTACAAAAAGAAATAGCCCTGTTTATCAACCGAAGCCCTTCCGTGATATCCCGGGAGATTCGCAGGAACAGGGATGCCAAAACGGGCATTTACGAGAGCAACGT